>NZ_VPCH01000004.1:0-110143 GCF_013418285.1 Acinetobacter sp. YH12152 | reverse complement strand
CATAATCTCTTAATGATCTTCTTGTTGGTTCGTCACCAGCAAGCTAGGTCGGCTATATTACTCTTTATTTCTAAAGAGTCAACCGGTAATTCAAATTATTTTTAAACTTATCAAATAAAACCCAACTTAATCAATTCAACCAAGTCATTGTTTTATCAGAAGTTTTAATCTTCATCACCGCCGATGGATGTGCATTCTACAGCATTTCACATCCGTTGCAACACCCTTTTCCATTTATTTTTAATTTTTCATTACGTTTGTTTATTTATTCTACTAAATCAAATTTTTTTACTATTTTTTGAGCATAAAAGGGACAATATTTCCATATTTATCCGTTAATTTATCTTTTTCATTCTTTTCTTGCCATTTTAAAGCTCGACAATCGACATATTCACAGTAGCCACCTTCCCCACACTCGATTTCGTCGTTGATTTTGATTTGATAGTTAAAGCTTCCTGCATAGCCTGCGCCGAGTCCAAATTTAAAATCCCCACGACTCTGTGCTTGTACATGTATTTTCAGTTTGTCATTTTGGTAAATCCATTCAAATTCACGTGGCAAATACATTTTTTGCAAATTTGGGGTTTTAACTACAGGATAAACGCGCATGACTTTAAAGAACACGGCTTGGTCTGCCATGAACACTTGCTGCTGATTTAAATCTCTTAGATATAAACGTGAACTCAAAATATTGTTATAGCGGTCTCGCGTTTGCATAAAGATGATTTGACGCTTTCGGCTCAGGTTGATCACCTGATGGGTATAAAACGCCAAAGGTAAATATGGAAACTTGCGTATTTGTGCATAAGACAAAACCGCCAACTGATTTACATCATACATCTGGCCCTGAAATTTGATTTGCCCTTCACATTGGCACATCACCGACCAATATTCAGCAAGACCTAATCTTAATTTTATTAAACAAGAAGAAATATCGGTTGTTTGCACAGACAAATCTAAACTGAGTTCAGTATCTTCTCGATGGATTTGAAATACCGCACCATCCCAACCAATCAGTTCTTTATCTCTAAATTTAAAGACGGTCTCACTCAGACTACAGTCGTCTTTGATGGAATATGATTGTAATTGCCCAACCATATGACCACTCACACTGGTCATTACTGTGGCCGTATTGAGTTCGTCTTGTTGAATGGACGCAGGATTTTGAAAAGCGGGAATCTGAGGCTGCCCGAGCCAACTCATAAAGTTAAGATAATGTAAGGGCGCAGGAAGATTCGGTAGACAAAGTCCATAATGGACTGAAGGATATGGCGTATTCGGCGCATGTAAATTTATTTTTTTATGTTGCATATCTGGAGCTTGATTCAATCGTCTTGATTGATCCAAGAAATCTTGAAATATCTGCATATCAAGCTCCTTTTCATTTTTTATTTCATGCTTTAACTCATGCTTCTGCCTTTTTTGCCATTAAGGTTGTGACAAAGCCAGACAATGCATAAATTACTGAAATAATTAAAATACCCATTGGAATATTATACGTTACAGCAGCTAAAACAAAGACTATGATTGGTAACACCGCAAATGGAACACGGCGACGATCCACCGTTTTAAATGAATAGTATTTTACATTTGAGATCATCAATAGACCCACTGCAATAATCACTACCGCATTAAAAATCTGAATACCTGTTTCGCGTAAGTCGAAGACCGCAGGGATGTCCATGCCTACCCATACCAATGAAATAATCATAACGGCTGCGAGTGGACTTGCAACACCAATAAAGTAACGTTTATCGACGACCCCAATTTGTACGTTAAAACGTGCCAAACGGAAGGCTGCACATGCGGTGTAAACAAAACATGCTGCCAGGCCAATACGGCCTAAGTCATTTAGACTCCAGCTATACATTAAAATGGCAGGTGCAACACCAAATGCTAGCAAGTCTGATAAGGAGTCAAACTGCTCACCAAATGGACTTTGTGCGCCGATAGCACGTGCGACACGTCCATCCAAACCATCAAATAATGCTGCAAGAAAAATAGCATAAATGGCTTGTTGAAATTCACCATTCATACTGGCAATTATTGAATAAAAGCCGGATAACAACGCTGCGGTTGTAATCAAGTTTGGCCACAGATAGATCCCACGACGTTTCACTTTATGCCCTTCATGGGTGTGCTCCTCTTCTTCAACTTCAAATGTAATGCCATCAAATGCATTTTCATCCTTTGAAGAAATTTCCCGCTCAGGTTTATTTGTATTTGTCATTGTTCTATCCTAACTGTGACCTTTCTTTTTCAAGTTTAAAATTATTCGCCAACTAACCAACGTACGGCTGCATGACCACCATTTTCATTCATACGAAGATGTGGGAACAACCATTGTAATGCTTCGTCCGCATCTTCAGAGAATTTCCAAGGTGGATTAATCACCAATAAACCACAACCATTTAGACCAACTGGAGTATCATCTGGCCATACGCAAATTTCGCAAACCAACTGACGACGAATGCCGGTTTTGTACATTTTCTTTTCAAAACGTTCAATCATCGCGCGGTCTTTAATTGGATACCATACCGCAAAAACACCTGTCGGCCATTTTTTATAAGCAGCCACCAACAATTCTACAAGCTGTGGAAAATCTTTACGTTCTAATTCGTAAGGCGGGTCAATCATCACCAAACCACGTTTTTCTTTTGGTGGAATTACACCCAGTAAACCTTCGTAAGCATCACGCTCATGCAAGCCTGCACGTTTATCAAAAATATTGTGGCGCAATTGTTGGAATACATCACGCTGCATTTCAAAAATCGTGGCTTTATCAGTTTCACGCATGCCTTCAAGTGCAAACCATGGAGAACCTGGATAGGCGCCCTTACCAAAGTTTTCACGCATTTTTTCAACAACTTTTAAATATTGTTGAACACCTTCAGGTGCATTGCGTTTAATAGAATCATCGAGCTTAACTAAACGATGAATACCATTTAAAAACTCACCTGATTTCTGCGCTTCAGAGGTCGAAAGATCATATTTACCCGCACCACCATGTGTATCTACATAGCGATAAGGTTTATCTTTTGCATTCAGTCGACTTAATAACTGAAGCAGCAAAACGTGCTTCATCACGTCGGCAAAGTTGCCTGCATGGAAATGGTGACGGTAATTCATGTTTCTTTAATTCCTGATATCAACGGACATTTTAGCATGAAAAATAGTTTCATTCCGATGCTATTCTTGCTCTAGAATACGTCACCTTTTTTTCCACAACTTTATGGATCGTATATGGAAACAGCCTTTCTCCCAAAGTCTTGGCCGGTTGATCAAATCCTCGATGATTTAGATCAACACGGGTTTAGTATTATTGATGATGCTTATCCTGCTGAATATATACATGCACTTGTTGAAGAATGTATGTCAAATTTAAATAAATTTAGGGATGCAGCCGTACAAAATGGGGTCATCAGTAAAATTAGAAGTGATCATATTTTATGGATTAACGACACATTAGATGTCGCACAAGAACACGTTCAAGCCTTAGAACATTTATCAGAACAATTTAATCGCGCATTTTTTTCTGGCATTCACGAAGTCGAAGCACATTTTGCCTGTTATAACGCAGGTGAATTTTATGCCCTGCATAAAGATAATCCTCAAGGTAAAAATGGACGTGTCATTTCAGCGGTTTATTATTTGCATGAACATTGGCAAGCCGACTGGGGCGGTGAATTGCGCTTACAAGATAAGAATGATGTTTGGCATATTTTAGAACCTAAACCGAATCGCATTGCTTTATTCCAAAGTGACCTGTTACACGAGGTACTCGAAGCCAAACATCAACGTTTATCGATTACGGCTTGGCTGCGTAATGACAACACGATGTGGTAATTCAAGATTCATCCTTTAAATCCCTTAAATTATCCTCATATATGAGTCATTCATAGATGAGGATGTACCCGATGCGTCAAAACAGTCAACAAATCATTCAGCGTATTGGCGAAACTGATCAATTATTTCTACAAGGCAACAGCCCTGAACTTGCCCTTGAGCGTGCTGACTTACGACTGCAATTGGTTGGCTTAAGCAAGAACCATCAAGAACAAGTATATTTTCTGCAAGAAGCCATTGTTCTGCTTGAACAAAGCCGGATTGAATTTGAAGAAATGCCGATAGAGCTATACATCAATCTGTCTGTGCATTTAGCCAAAGCTTATATGGTATTTTTTGAAATCACCCAAGAGCAGCGCTATGCCCTGATTACCCAGCAGATTATGAAACCGATGTCCAAAGCTGAGCATGGCGACATCTACTTCTACTTGGCCTATGCCTCTGCGGTAAAACAGGAACCTGCGTTAACCCGCCACTGGTTAAATAAATACTGCAAATCTCAAGAATTCAAACTCACAACTTTACTTGAGCATCCTGCATTTAATCCTTATCGCCAAGAAGACTGGTTTGCAGAATTACGCCAAAGCAAACTGCACTAAATAAAAAAACACCTCCGAAGAGGTGTTTTTTTATTTGTGGAGAAATGAAATCTATGCCGGCTGCAGCTTATATGCATCCATATGTAACTGTTGATTCAGCTCATCAATCCAAATAGCCCAATCATCATCTTGTACTAAATGACTGATTAGAAAATCACGCTGCGCTTTATTCCAAAACGGCGCATCATGTAAATTTTCACTTGCAGCAAGCTGATGCGTACGCACATATAACTCGATCGCTGCTGGACTGCTGGCTAACCCCAATTGAGAAAACAATAACGCTAAGGATGGTTTATTTTGATTGAGCATCTTGCCCTCCTTATCAACTAATCTGTCATTTATTATTTAATTAACTTATATGATGCCGATAAAAAAACCTAGCGTTAAAACTAGGTTTGTTGTTTCAAATTGTATTTAGATTTTGCATGATCCGGAAAGCTTATGTTCTGTATGCAATTGTTCATTTAAAATATCGACCACTATGGCCCAGTCATCATCTTTTTTCCAATGACTGATAATAAAGTCACGCTGTGACTTCGTCCAAAATGGCGCTTCATGCAATGGAACATCCATGGTGATTTGATGCGTTTCGATAAATTGATCGATGCCTTCCGGAGTTGCATCCAACCCCAATTGTTCAAAAAATAGTTCCAACGTCGGTTGTTGATCAAACATTGCCGTTCTCCTCAAGCCAATAACATTTCTCCCATCTTTATAGTTATCTGTTTATTTGACTTTGTCAGTTGCAACAGCATCTCAACGTGTTATTTTTTGTTCAAAACTTAAGCGTGATATTTTTCGCAGGCCATAAAAAAGCACCCCAAATGGAGTGCCTTTTTATAATTTAATTTAAAAAATTAAATTATTTAACCATGTCAGCAACTGCTGCACGTTCTTCTTCAAGCTCGTTTAGAGTGAAGTTGATACGCTCACGGCTGAATTCGTCGATTTCAAGACCTTGAACGATTTTGTACTCGCCATTTTCACAAGTTACAGGGAAACCGAACATTACACCTTCAGGAATACCGTAAGAACCGTCAGAAGGAATACCCATAGTTACCCATTCGCCGTTTGTGCCAAGCGCCCAATCACGCATATGGTCGATTGCAGCGTTTGCAGCAGAAGCAGCAGAAGAAAGACCACGTGCTTCGATGATCGCAGCACCACGTTTACCAACAGTTGGAAGGAACACGTCTTTGTTCCAAGCAGCATCGTTGATTTTGTCTTTTAAGCTTTCGCCGTTTACATTTGCAAAACGGTAGTCCGCATACATTGTTGGAGAGTGGTTACCCCAAACAGTCATGTTTTTGATGTCAGAAACTGCAACACCCGCTTTTTGAGCAAGTTGAGTTAACGCACGGTTGTGGTCAAGACGTAACATTGCTGTGAAGTTTTTCGCTGGAAGATCTGGAGCAGATTTCATTGCGATGTAAGCGTTAGTGTTTGCAGGGTTACCTACAACAAGAACTTTAACGTCACGGCTAGCAACTTCGTTAAGTGCTTGGCCTTGACCGATGAAGATTTCACCGTTTACTTTAAGAAGGTCAGCACGTTCCATACCAGGACCACGTGGACGTGAACCTACAAGAAGAGCGTAGTCAGCATCTTTGAATGCAACTTTAGGATCATCAGTACCGATCATACCTTCTAAAAGAGGGAATGCGCAGTCATCAAGTTCCATCATTACGCCTTTAAGCGCTTGTTGAGCTTTCTCAACTGGAATTTCTAATAATTGAAGGATAACTGGTTGGTCTTTACCCAACATTTCACCGCTTGCGATACGGAATAATAAGCTATAACCGATTTGACCAGCTGCGCCAGTAACGGCAACACGAACTGCTTGCTTCATGTAATTATCTCCAATTGAGGAAGGTCATAATGATTAAATAGCTGTTCTATCTAATCTTAATAATCATAAACGGCAAAGATTGTACTCCAATCTTTTGACGCTTGCATGTAAAAGAGAATGCTTTTCAACAAAAGTATGATAGGAAATATAAATAAAATGCTGAAAAAAGCTTAGAAAGAACCTTTAATTATGAAAGTTGCAGGACAATTTCCGACGATAGTCGTAGGGCAACTTTTATACTGACCATTGTTTTTATAGCAAATTTTAATCTCAGTCAGCAGGCTACCACCACGGGTTTGCATACAGTTAAATTCAATACTTTGTGATACCAATCCGCTGTTCATACGCAACATTTTATTACGCAAGACATTGGCTTGAATGGATTGGGTTTCTTGACTGGTCAATTCATCTGGAATTTTTAGCTTATCTGCATGATTAATAATGGTTCTGAAATACTGGCTGGCATTCATTGGCACACAGCCGCCGGTATTGTGCCAAAGCGCCACGCGAGCATTTTCATCAGGCATAATCCGTGCAACCACTTTGGCTTGCAGCGGAGAAAGTTTAGCGGAACTATTGGTGGTGCAATCACGGGTAGAAGTTTCTGGATATAGACCCGTGATATTGAGTGAATACCCTTCCAGACATTTACGTTTTTTACTTTTTAATGGGTCATAAGCGCAAACAGCAGGCACCATTTGCACATCCATCACGTACCCTTTTACAACTGGTGCTGCCGAAAGCATAGACATACCAAAGCCTACACCACTGCCGATGAGCAGTGATGTCAGTATTCGATAAGCAAGTCTAATGTCCATTTTCGGCATTCATCATTTACCCATATTGCGCCTAAAAACAGGCGCATCTTGCTTTAAAATTTATTGCGCATTCCGTAATGGAATCATTTGCATTCTTTTTTCAATCGATTGTGGCCCCTGACCTAATAAAAGGCCGTAATGGGTTGCATTGGTCATCACATGTTTTACATAGTCTCGAGTTTCCGTTAATGGAATCGATTCCGTATATTGATCCGCTGCAATGGCTTGATATTCAGGCTGCCAGCGTCGAGCACGATTTGGACCGGCATTGTAACCTGCAGTCGCTAAGACTGGACTATTACTCAATTGACGTTGAATCGTCGATAAATAGAAAGTGCCATAACGAATATTGGTATTCATATCCGTTAATGCAGCGGGGTTATAACTCTCCCCCATCTGACGAGCCACCAATTTTGCGGTGTCTGGCATGATTTGCATTAAACCACCGGCACCGACATGTGAACGTGCGCTAGTGACAAACCGACTTTCTTGACGCATCAAACCATAAGCCCATGCAGGGTCAATGCCAGCATTACGACTATGACTCACCACATAATTTTGATGTGGCATGGCATAACGTAAAGCATAATTGTGCTGTTTAGTGGTTCGATCTGCCGCATAAATCGCCCGATCATACCACCCCATATCGGTTGCACGTTTAGCTGCGGCAAGAATCATGCCATCATCATGCTTTAAATAGGCTTGACGCACCGCCCAGTTCCATTCACGGTTAATATAGCTGTCAGATGCATTAATATTGCGCAATGCAAAGGCACGACGGAAGTGAATATCCTGACTGAGACGCTGCGCATCTTGTGACGAAGGCTGCACATTTGACGGAATATTGTTATAAGACTGACCAATTTTGTCACGTGCTAACAAATTATGGTAATCATCGCCAACGGCAAGCTTGCGATAAATTTCTTTTGCCGCACGTTTAGATGAGGCATCTCCACGTTGTTCAGATGCTCGTGCTAACCAATATTGCCAACGGTCTTCTTGCTTTTGCGAAACGCCCATCGCATCAATTGCACGAATGACACTTTCCCATGCGCCAAAACGAATGGCTTGTCGCGCATAAATCTCGGCTTCTTCTGCACTAAAAGGCAGTCCATAACTCAAATCAAGATAATTTAGAACTTCACGGTTGAAATTATTTTTCATTACCGTTGTACCACCGATATACCCGACACTACGGTATAGGGCTTTTTGTACATCGGCTGGTGTGCCTTCTGCTGCACGTTTCACCGAAGAAATCGCGCCATTTAAGTCGCTATCGGCCAAGCGACCCATCGCATAAATCAGGTATGCATGATCTTCAGCTGTGGCTTTGGGTGCAGACCATAAATAATTCAGTGGATTGGCTTGAATGGTGTTGAGTTGTGACAAATTAATATTTACGCCAATGGTTTGCGCAGTCGCAATCGCTTGTCCTGACTGACCCGCTCTTAACTGTCCCCACATCCGTTGATGGCGGTCATCTTGAGTCATTAAAGGACTCGACAGCATCATACGGCCCAAGCCCGTACACGAGTCAGGTTGTGAGTTTGTGGTCAACCATACATCTTTAAATTCTGCGTAGACCAGAGGGTCGCCCGACTTTGCGCGGACTTGAGCCATGGCACATGTTTCAGCACGGTCAGCATTAGTCACATATTGCAAGACAGGCTGTGCTGTAGCGAAATCAGCTTGTTTGACTTTTTCTTCAACATAATCTGCGGCTAATTTTTCTGCCATTGCCGAATTTGGATAGCGCTGTGCAAAATTAATAATGGCACTTGCTGGCTGTGAAGCCAAATTGTTATTCAGTAACCAATATTCTGGATAATAGCCCAAAACGTCATTTTGCATGGATGATTGGTATTGTTGTAATAAACTAATATTGCCTGCATTCGCAGCACGTAAAGCATCGTTAAACTGCTCATCTGCGGCTTGGACAAACGCAGAAATTCCGGAGAGCCCGACACTCAAAGCAAGTAATTTAGCGTAATTTTTCTGTTTAAAATTATGTTTTAACATCCACTTGCCTTCTTTCATGTCATTCTGCTCAGTTACAGCACATCGAACTTTGTTTAGGAATTAGTTTAATAATTCTAAACTCTGCATTGTGTTCTGTTATGTAACCTTATGATTAGCCAATATTAATTTTCAAACATTTTTGCTTCATAAATCAATATGGCAGAGTTGTAATTTTAGGCTGTAAGTTTCTAGTGAATTACTGCTAAAATATTGCTCATTCTTAAAATCCCCTTTTTGACCTCCGCAGCTGCACAATTCAATTGATTGAATTGTCTGTCAGCCACGTATGGTTATTGATTTTCATAAAATTCCTTTAGGAGCCTACATGGCGGTTCAAACCTTCATCCCGAATAGTGCCCAAGCTGCCCCAGATAACACTGTTACCCAGCCACAGCACACCCCAGCTCAAGATGGAGCAGTGAAAAAACTGTACATCGAAACGCAAGGGTGTCAGATGAATGAGTATGACAGTCAACGTATGGGCGACCTTTTAGGTGATTCTCACGGCTATGTGCTGACAAGCGATCCAAAAGAAGCGGATATTCTCCTGATGAATACCTGCTCTATCCGTGAAAAAGCACAAGAAAAAGTATTTTCTGAGTTAGGCCGCTGGCGCAAGCTGAAAGAAAAAAATCCTGACTTGGTGATTGGTGTTGGTGGCTGTGTTGCCTCTCAGGAAGGTGACAACATTCAAAAACGCGCACCGTATGTAGATATGGTGTTTGGTCCGCAAACCTTACACCGTTTACCACAAATGCTCGATCAGCATACTGAGCAAGTGGTCAAACCAAAAAAAGAAAAAATTCAGTTGGTGGATATTTCATTCCCTGACATTGAAAAATTCGACTTTTTGCCGGAACCGCGTGTAGAAGGTTTTAAAGCCTTTGTCTCGATTATGGAAGGCTGCTCAAAATACTGTTCTTTCTGTGTGGTTCCTTACACACGTGGAGAAGAAGTATCACGTCCACTGGATGATGTATTGGCTGAAATTGCCACTTTAGCTGAAAAAGGCGTACGTGAAATTTCATTACTCGGCCAAAACGTGAATGGCTACCGTGGTGAAACTTTTGAAGGGGAAATCTGTACCTTTGCAGACTTATTACGTTTAGTTGCTGAGATTCCAGGGATTGGTCGTATTCGTTACACCACATCGCACCCGCTTGAATTTAACGATGACTTGATTCAATGCTACCGTGACTTACCGCAAATGGTTTCTCACTTGCATCTACCGGTTCAAAGTGGTTCGAATGACGTTCTACAAGCCATGAAACGTAACCACACGATTGATGTATATATCGATAAAATTGCTAAATTACGTCAAGTTCGCCCTGATATGCATTTATCTAGTGACTTTATTATTGGCTTCCCGGGTGAGACTGACGAAAACTTCGAAGAAACTTATCAATTTATCCAAGATATGGACTTCGATCATTCATACAGTTTCATCTACTCAAAACGTCCGGGTACTCCTGCCTCAGAACTTGAAGACACAACCCCTGAAGATGTGAAAAAAGAACGTCTTGCAAAAGTTCAACAATGGATTAAACAATCCAGTATCGATAAAACTGATGCAATGCTTGGGACCATTCAACGTGTCTTGATTGAGTCTGTTTCAGACAAAGATCCGAACTTGCTGATTGGTACTGCAGACAATACACGTTTGGTTAGCTTTATCGGTGATCCTGCATGGGTTGGGCGTTTTGCAGAGATTGAAGTGACCGATATTAAAACTTTGAAGTTTGTTTACGGTGAACTCTTGAATCTTGAGCCTGACGTGGCGTAATGTAAGCTTAATCGTCAGACCAATTTAAAGGAATTCTCTTGACTGCAGCGATTCGACGTACTGTAACTTTTGCTGGTATTCCACTTGACCGTTTACAAAGCATGCTCGGTGCCTATAACGGTCATCTCAAACAAATTGAACAACGTTTAGATGTCAAAATTTCTCATCGCGCAGATGCTTTTTTTGTCGATGGGGAAATCGATGCGGTAGAGAGAGCCGAAAGTCTCCTTCACCGTCTTTATGAAGAGTCCGAAACCAATCCACAGATTAGTGCGGACATTTTACACATGATGATTCAAGGCAGTCAGACTGACCGCGAAATTCAGGAAGATTTTTCTGAAAATGAGCATACCGGTTTAGACAATGTTTATCTACAAACCCGTAAAGGTCGAATCAATCCACGTGGTGCCAATCAAAAACGCTATGTACAGCGTATTTTACAAAGCGATATTTCATTTGGTATCGGCCCAGCGGGTACAGGTAAAACTTATCTCGCGGTCGCCGCTGCTGTAGATATGCTAGAACGTAATGAAATTCAGCGTATTTTATTGGTTCGCCCTGCGGTTGAAGCAGGTGAAAAACTGGGTTTTTTACCCGGTGATTTGAGCCAAAAAATTGACCCTTACTTACGTCCTCTCTACGACGCTTTGTATGAAATGCTGGGTTTTGAAAAAGTCGCAAAACTGATTGAACGTCAAGTGATTGAAGTTGCACCACTCGCCTACATGCGTGGTCGTACCTTAAATCATTCTTTTGTGATTTTAGATGAAGCACAGAACACTACCCCTGAACAAATGAAAATGTTCCTCACCCGTTTAGGTTTTGGTTCTCGTGCAGTAATCACTGGCGACATTACACAGGTCGATTTACCTCGTGGTCAACAATCTGGTTTGGCACATGCCTTACGTGTGATTGAAAAAATCAAAGAAATTCATATTACTCGCTTCCACTCTCGTGACGTGGTACGTCATCAATTGGTTCAAAAAATTGTTGAAGCCTATGAGGGATGGGACAGCGAACAACATCGCCTCACGGCTGAACAACGTGCAGAACGTAAAGCACGTCAGGAAGCCTTGGTGGCGGACAATGATGCTAAAGCTGATGGGCAGCATCAAGACGAAAACATTTAAGGATTCATTTTGAAACTTAATCTCTCCTTGCAGCAAAATTTTCAGTCACCTGAATTGGTGGTGAAACGTGCGCATATCAAAAAAGTCGTGGAAACGGCTTTACGTCATATCGATACACAAAGTGATTGTGAGATCGGTATTGCATGTGTGGACAATGACGAAAGCCACAAATTGAACTTGGAATATCGTGGTAAAGACAAACCGACTAATGTGTTGTCTTTTCCGAGCGATCTCCCCGATGAAATGGCTGCAGTTTTAGACTCATTTCCGATTGGCGACTTGGTGATTTGTATTCCTGTGGTTCTTCGTGAAGCACAAGAACAAAGCAAAGCACCCCTGACCCACTTTACGCATATGCTGGTACACGGTACGTTACACCTCATGGGTTACGACCATGAAACCTCTGATGAAGATGCTGAAGAAATGGAAGCTTTGGAGATCGAGATTTTAGCCAAATTGGGGTTTGATAACCCTTATCTGGAAAGAGATTAAGAACCCAAAAAGCGAGCTACGGCTCGCTTTTTTAACATTATAAAAACCAAGGAAGGAAAGATATGCAATATGTCGTGAT
This sequence comes from Acinetobacter sp. YH12152, assembly GCF_013418285.1. NCBI lineage: Bacteria > Pseudomonadati > Pseudomonadota > Gammaproteobacteria > Moraxellales > Moraxellaceae > Acinetobacter > Acinetobacter sp. YH12152. The sequence goes on along the minus strand of NZ_VPCH01000004.1, from coordinate 97,528 downwards.
TTTTAAAGCACGCATTCGTACGCTTGATGAGCTGTATTTTTCGACTGCACAGCAGCTTAGAGACAAAGCCTTGACACACTTTAACTGTCAACATTTTGAAGCGCTGACAGAGGGTGAGCATGAAATCGCCCTTTCCTACTGGAATACATTAGAAGACATTCGAGCTTGGCAACAAGATGCACAACATCTGGTCGCGCAGCAATTGGGGAAAAACCAATGGTATGCGAGTTTTAGCGTCGAAATCTGCGAAGTTTTGCGACGCAATCACAACTGATTAACGCACCTCAAACTCTGCTTCTGCAGGATCAAAGCGCCAAGTACGCACAATACGAAGTTCTGAGATGTCTTTCATTTTGGCATCAAACAAACCAAAAGGTGCCGCCTTACGCACAGAGGTTTTTGCAGCTTCATCCAATAAACTTGAACCTGAACTTTCGATCAAACGAATGGCACGAATCCCGCCATTACTGTTCAAAATAACCATTAAACGTACTTCACCGCGTAGCTGTTGCTGTTTTGCCGCTTCAGGATAATAACGGTTGCCATAAAACTCGACTTTTTCGCGGAATTTTTCCATATAGGCCGCAGAAACATCTTGCTTGGCTTGAATACCATCAATGGTTTTAATTTTTTGCTGACGGCTAAAGTTTTGCTGACGTTGTAAATATTGGGCTTCGATACTCGCCACCATCGCAGCCTTGGCCTGAAACTGACTATTCAACTCCTCAACGGCTTTTTTGCGACTGTTTTCTTCAGCTTGTTTTTGCCAACTCAAAGTTGTCATCAACACTTTATCTTCAAAGCTGAGTTCTTTCTTTTGTTGCAGTTGTTCTAAAGCTTCACTTTTTTGCTCACCGGCTTTTTGTTCGATCATCGGTGCAGGCATGTCACTCGACATACGATGTGACTCACGGAATGTCCCAGAGCCCTGCTGATCGGCTTGTGCTAAAAAGTCTGCATGTTCAATTTTTTCCGTCGTAGAACGTAAAGAAACTGCAATTTCTTTGGTGTTATAATCCGCCTCTTGGGGCATGGAAAATTGCATGGTTAAAAAAGCCAAATGCAACACAGCAGCAAACGCCAATGCAGTTGCAAATATGGGATCTTTCCACCACTCTTTCATCAAGGGCATGAACGTTATTTTTTTCAGCATCACATTAAACCGACAATTTGCCGCATTCCCCAAACTACTTAAAACAGTATAAAATAAAACTCGTATTCATTTTTTGATGAAAACGAGAAATCCATCAACACATCGATAATGCACAATTAAAATCATGAAAATGGTGCAATTTATTTTGCTAAACTGCAAGATCAAAACCTTGTGTTTTTATAGAAATCGACAAGATAAACATCGTTAAAAAACATAATTTGTCAGGATGCACTTCTTATGCAAACGCTAGTTTCCAATATCGCTAAACGTATACGCCAAGTGTACCAAAAAGCTGAAGGATTTATTGAAGATGAGCGTGAATTCCCAATGTCTCAAGTGTTTTTAAATGCGACATTTCAGCGCTTTGTGACCGATAATGTGAAAATGCTCAAAGACTTGCATGCTGACCTTCATGACGACTGGCTCAGACTGTATGCCACATTGGATTATAACGGGCTGATCATAACACTCTCTGTTGATTTAAAACTGGTACAGATGGAACTCAACAAACAAACCCAATTGATCGTATTTGAACAAATTAGTGATACACAAGTGATTGAAGCGAAGTATCCAAATGTTCTGTATAAGATGGGCGTGCGCATGGCGTTATGGTTCTATCAAAAAGTACTCAACCAAGATCCATTGGGTATGATTTTGGAAAAGCTCAATGTGATCAAAGTTAAAGATGATTTACTGTATTTAGACCTGAATCGCTGGCTCGGTAAAAGTCGATCGATTATCGACACATTGGGCAAAGTCCATGTCAACCATGCTGTTTTACGTGAGGCCGAATTGGTGGTGATTGGTAATGTTAATTTAACCGCATTGTTCACCAAGATGTCGCAAGAACGGATAGAAGACTGGGATGACTCAAATTTAAAAGACAATGAAGTCACGCCAATTAAGCAAAAGGAAAGCTAGACTTATCCTGTACTTAGATATCTTGAGCCTATAAAACGCTACACAACATATACATTAGGCACGGATTTGCGACGAGATTCTCCACAATCCAGCCGCATAATAAACATATCAGGTGGTTTAGCCCACCGCACTTCTATTGAATAGGAAAACCATACTTATGGCACATTCAGTTTTGAAAAATTTAGGTCTTGTTGCTGGGGTATCGACTACACTGCTTTTGACTGGTTTCTCAAGTCAGTCATTTGCCATGAGTCCATTCCAAGCCAACTACCAATTTAACTACAACGGCAAAAACTTGGGTTCTGCAACACGTACCCTAAAACAATCTGGGAATAACTGGACGTATGTTTTCGCAGCAAAAGCTGGTGCGATGGCCTCTGCAACTGAAACCAGTCGTTTTAGTTTAAATGGCAGCCAAATTCACTCGAACAGCTTTAGCCGCAGCAGCAAAATTTTGGTGCACAACAACACCATGAATATTAATTTTAATGCTGGCGCAAAAACCATTAACACCAAAAAAGATGACAAAGCACGTTCATTTGCGTGGAAATCAGGTGTGTTAGATGAACTGAATGCCGAATTGCAAATTCGTGAAGATTTAAAAAATGGTGGTTTGAAATCGAATTACTATATTGCCGATGCCAAAGAGGTTGAAGCTCGTAAGTTCGTGAAGCAAGGCACTGAAAAAGTGAAAACCACTTATGGAACTTTTGACACCGTGAAAGTCGTGATGCGTCATGACAAACCAGGCCGCCAAACGACTTTCTGGTTAGCACCAAAACTAGATTATCTACCTGTGAAAGTATCGCATCAAGACAACAAAACCTCATATGGTCTGCTTTTGACAGGCTATAAAGGTGCAACAAATTAATTGATTTGATCAATTTCGCTTGCATTTTTCTCGGTGCTTTTTAAAATACGCTTTTGCTTTAAAAAGCACCTGCCCCTCGAGGATTCTCCCGTGCACGCTCTGGAACAGAAAATCTTAGCTGAAGGTATCGTTCTCTCTGAAGAAGTTCTGAAAGTCGATTCTTTCTTGAACCACCAAATTGACCCTGTAATGATGCAGCAAATTGGTCAAGAATTTGCCCGTCTATTTAAAGATGCTGGCATTACCAAAATCATCACCATTGAAGCTTCAGGTATTGCACCTGCAGTTATGGCGGGTCTTGAACTTGGTGTTCCTGTGATTTTTGCACGTAAATATCAATCTTTAACCTTAAAAGATGATTTGTATCGCTCAAAAGTGTTTTCTTTCACCAAACAAACTGAAAGCACGATCGCAATTTCTAAAAAGCATATCAATGCTGAAGATAAAGTTTTAGTGATTGACGATTTTTTGGCCAATGGTCAAGCGGCTTTAGGTCTTGCAGATCTTATTCATCAAGCAAGTGCTGAAGTATTGGGTATCGGTATCGTGATTGAAAAATCATTCCAACCTGGTCGTGATATTTTGCTTGAGAAAGGCTATCGCGTTGAATCATTGGCACGTGTGAAATCACTGGCGAATGGTACAGTTGAATTTGTTCGTGACTAGTTTGCGTTCAAAAGAAAAAAGAACACATCAGGTGTTCTTTTTTTTGCTAAAAATTTGCCATTAAGGTGACATAGAGCGCACTTTTTAACGCCTTAGTTACAAGCAGACAAAACATCGGTGTGCAAAACTCGATAAAATTCAGGAAAATCGTCACATTTGATCGAATGGGTCAACTACTCATCTGTCAAATTACATTATGCTGCACCATAAATTCGGCCACTTTATTTTTTAAGGCTATGGAAAGTTATGAATACAGAAGAGCAAAACATGGAATCGACAGTTAAATGTCCAAAATGTGGATCAACCCATATTGAAAAGCGTAACCATGAACAAAACTTACAAAAAATTGGTGGTGTCTTACTCAGTGGTGCAGGAACTGCTGCAGGGACTGTCGGTGGTGCGGCATCTGGCGCATCTATTGGTGCTGCGATTGGTGGCGTGACTGCTGGCCCACTTGGCGTGATTATGGGCGGAACCATCGGTACTTTTGTTGGTGCAATTAGCGTCGGCATTACAGGCGGTTTTCTAGGACACCGTTTTGGTAAAAAAGCCGGCGTGATCGTCGATCAAAATATTTTTCTCGACTACCAATGTTTAGACTGCAAACAGCGCTTTGAAGTTGAGCAACAGCCTGAAGACGCTGCAAAGACTTCGGATCAAGACTAAATTGGATATAAAAAAAGAGCGCATCAGCGCTCTTTTTTTATAGGTTATTGTTTTTCTAGCATGTATTTCTAGCCTATTGAAATGCTATTCGAAACCATAGTGAATCAATTATTTTGAAGCATCGGTTAAAGATTTTGAGTCCGCTTTGACTTGATCTTGTTTCGCCAAAAATTCTTTTTCTTCGGCTTTTTTCTCTTGCGGGAAATCCATACTGTATAAAACTGGCATTGCCGTACACAAGGAAGAAGCAGCCAATGCGGAACACAGGAAAATCATTCGAAAATTAATAATAGACATCACACACCCCAAAGAAGAAATTTAAATACAAATCATGTAATCAAAAAATAAAAATAGCGCGCCCAAAGAGACAGCAATAATCGACTCAAGGCCATCACTGAGCAGGCTGTATTTAAAAACTTTCAATATGTTATTGATATCACTTATTTTGGGTATTTTAAGAATAGTTCGACAGATTTATTTTTATATTTTTGGCGGCAATACAACGTCATAAATAAAGAGAAGTCACACGTAAAAAAAGCAAGAAAAGTGCAATATTTAAGCCTTTTCTTGCCCGTTCGCTACAAAGTTTACTTTATTGCCTTTATCAAGCACGTTTCAAATCAACTTTTTGACCACTTCGCCTAGACGTTTACCCTGCTCTTCACATAAGTTTCGCTCATCTTGACTCAATGACTGATCATGACGTGGACCACTGACATGGCTTGCACCATAGGGCGTGCCACCCGTTTTGGTATTCGATAATGCAGGAAGGGCATTACTTAAACCCATAACCATCATTCCATGATGAAACAAAGGTGGCAGCATGGTCAGCAAAGTACTTTCCTGTCCGCCATGCATTGAACCTGAACTGGTAAACACACAGGCAGGTTTACCATGCAATGCGCCATTGAGCCAAAGCGCTGTGGTTTGATCCCAGAAATATTTCATTTCCGACGCCATATTACCAAAACGTGTTGGCGAACCAAGGGCTAAACCTGAGCAATGCGCTAAGTCATCTAAGCTACAGTAAATATCGCCTTCGGCAGGAATACTGGGCTGCACGTCAGTCACCACAGTAGATAAATTTGGAACGGTTCGTATTTTTACTGCCATTCCAGACGCTTCAATTCCATTGGCAATTAAATGTGCCATCTCACGTGTTGAACCATATTTGCTGTAATACAACACCAGTACATAAGCTTGCGTCATTTTTATAAATTCAATGAAAAAAGAAAACTATACGGTATTTTTCCTATTTTTTGGTTAAGCTAAGTGATGAAAATTGCATAAACATGACTAAAATAACTCGAGACTTGAACGAATGATCGAAGCATTTTTAAAAAAACTTCCCTTTTACGACAAGAAATGGTTTCAGTTTGTTTTATTTGTCATTCGACGTTTTGAAGCCGATCGCTGCCGTGAACAAGCAGGATCATTAACCTATACCACCTTGTTTGCAGTGGTACCCATGTTGACCGTATTCTTGGTCATCATCTCCTCAATTAAAGCTTTAGAACCTGCTCGTCAACAGCTTCAACAATTGATTTATAGTAATTTCCTACCGAAAACGACAATTGCTTTTGATAAAGCACTGAATGCATTCACCGATAAATCCAGTAACCTGACTGTTATTGGTGTACTGTTTTTATTCATTACCACAGTTATGATGCTGACAAGCATTGAGACAGTATTTAACCGAATTTGGCGGGTGCGTGAGACACGTGGTGGCATTATTGGCTTTATGCGCTATTGGACTATTATCTCATTAGGCCCAATCTTACTGGGTAGCGCATTTGTTGTGTCATCTACCTTGGCCTCTATGAATGTCCTCAGCAATAATTTTGCCGGCTATGAACTGGATGGGGCTTTTCTGCTGTGGATCTTGTCTTTTTCATTGACCATTTTAGGTTTTTTCATTCTGTATTGGACGATTCCCAACCGTAGTGTGCCGATCAAGGCGGCGCTGATCGCGGGTGTCTTTAGTGCCGTGGTATTTGAATTACTCAAAAACCTTTTTGGTTTTGTCATGTCAAATTTCACCAGTTATCAAATCGTTTACGGTGCTTTTGCTGCGGTGCCAATTTTCCTACTTTGGATATTCCTTTCATGGAATATCGTGCTGATTGGGGTAGAAATTAGTTATGCACTGACCGCTTTCAATTCTGGCAAAGATCAAAAACGTCATCCTGTGATTATGTTGATGGATTTGCTGGAATTATTTTATAAAAAGCAAAAACTTGGTCAGAGCGTGACAGAAAAAGAAGCGCTTGAGGTTTTAGGGCGTGATGAAATTGGTCGCCTGCCGAGCTATATTTTATTATTTGAAAAGCAGCACCTAATTAAACGTACTGACGATGATCATTATGTATTGGTCCGTAATTTGACCCAAGTGGATTTCTGGAGTTTTTACAGTAAACTTCCCTATCCCCTCCCTAAACGCCAAGATTTAGGTCGCGTCGATCCAGATGATGTCTGGATGGAAAAAATTGGACCGCAACTGGTCGAATCGGATGATTATCTTGCGGCCAAACTCTCGATTCCGCTTGCGACTATTTTTGAAGAAAAATAACTGTGCATAAGAAAATGGAGAGCTGTAGCCCTCCTTTTTTATTTACTGATGTTACTCACGTAAAAGTAATTTCGCATTTTTAAAATGCTTTTTAAGTCTATTCGACGGAGTCTTACATCTAGGAATTGAATAAAGGGATTAGCCTTCGGCTGGAGGTACTTTTGTTTTGGCAAAATGAGAAGCGAAGCTTCGCAAGGAAACCATCTTGCGGTGCAATGCACCTCACCGACAAAACTCGTTCACTAGCGTCTACGCATTCAAAGTATCGCAAAAAACATTTTTGAATAGATGTAATCCTGTCTCAAATACTTGCGGATGACGTTGCCGCGTATCGTTCTTTTATTTGAAGCAAATTGCGCTTCTAATGTTACTGCGTAACATCAGTTATTTATACACGGCGTTAGATAGCAGTACGCTGACGCCCCATCAGTTTAGCCAACCACTGATGCAAAGTTACCGTCATCACCCCGACCATTACTAAGGCCGTCCCCAAGATAAAGTTCAATTCAATCGTTTCGTTTAAGATCAATACGCCAAAGACTAGACCAAAGATTGGAGTAAGGAATGAAAAAACGCCCAGACCATTGGCCAGATATTTACTTAACAGCCAAAACCACAACATCAGGCTGAAAAATGAAATAATGAGCACATGAAAAATCATGCTGCTGATGGACAGCACCGTCCAATGTACAGTCATTTGTCCTGTCAGCCATGCTACGGGTAATAAAAACACGCAACCACCGACTAACTGATAAAACAGCGTCTGAGTTGGAGGTGCATCAGAGAGTTTGGTGAGTCTTAATGAAATGGTGGTCAAGGCCCACATCACCCCTGCAAGTAATGCCATCGCATCACCCAACAGGGCTTGAGTGTTGACTGTAGTGCTACTTTCACGTCCCATAAACGACAGGACAATACCTGAAAAGGCAATAAAAATACCGACCCATTGGATCGCTGTAAGCTTTTCTTCAGGCAACTTCCAATGTAAACCTAGTGCCACGAATATCGGTGCGGTATAGAGCAAGACAACGGTATGTGATGCAGAGGTATAGTGCAGGGATTCTGCCACTAAAATAAATTCGGCTGAAAATAAAAACGCCAACCAGATACCCGGCAGCAAGTATTCTCGAGTATATAAATGTGTCCCCGGCTTAAGACGAATCAGTGGAAAAACCAACAGCGCAGCCAAACCCGATCGAATGGCAATTTGCATGATCGGCGCAATATCAACCGCGGCCAATTTCAAAATGACCTGCTGAATCCCTAAAATCATGCACAAAATAATCATCAGACCAGAAGCTTTTGCATCTAGCGCCTTACGCTGTTCCACACTTTTTACTCGACAATACGACAAGCAACACTATAGAACTGTCAGAAATAAAATATATACTTCAAAATAGACAAGTGATCTTCTTATTCAGGCAAAATTTCTCATGCGTCATAAAGCTCGTGCAGATCATACGCAGTTGCAACAACTTCCCACTAACGATGAAATTCAAGCAGCGCTGTGGATCAGTTTTCGTGACGATCCTGCACTGTCTGTTTATCCCGTCCATGGGCATGCTTGGGGCGAGTTTGTCTATGCCTTTAATGGCGTAATGGAAGTGAACATCAACCAGATAGACTATATTACCCCACCACCTTATGGCATCTGGCTTCCCCCACACTTAGAACACAGTGGTTTAAATCGTACTGCAGTTTCACATGGCACCTTATATGTACATGAATCTCTATGCACCCACTTGCCGAAACAACCGGGGATTTTACTCAGCTCACCTTTAGTTACAGCGATATTCAGCCATTTGCGTCTGTTGCATCAACAAGCCGATCTCCTGGAAAATACGGCCGAATATCAACGCTTACTCCATGTGATCTTAGATCAACTGCATCAAGCCAAACTGGTCAGTAGTTATTTACCGCATTCGGATCACCCTGCCCTCAAACAATTGCTTGATTATTTACATCAACATCCTGCAGATCAGAGCACGCTTGAGCAATTGGCAAAGCGGATAAATATGACGGAACGTACTCTGGCGCGTTATTGTCAAAAAGAACTTGGGATGTCCCTGCATGAATGGCGACAACGTCTCAAAGTCATGAAAGCCATGTCCATGCTCAACGCAGGTCAAACCGTCGAAAATATTGCTTTAGAACTTGGTTATGCCAATGCCTCGGCGTTTATAAATATGTTTAAAAAATGGATGCTTTGCACCCCAGATCAGTTTAGGAAATCTACCTTAAAGCCCTAAATTTGTTTAAATTTAGCCCACAGTATCTCTATAAAGTGATTCAACAATCCGCTAAGATCAAAAAATCCACAAAGAATGATAAAGACTCCATTTCGAATGAATAAAAAAACCATTTTAGCGCTGTGTTTATCTGCCGTATTTTTAACGGCTTGTAGTTCCAAAGAACAGCGTGAATTTAATTCTGCACTCAAAACCGCTCAAACGGGCGATGCGACTGCACAAATGAAAGTGGGTGATTTATACCTCAGTGGAACGGGCACAGAACAAAATATCGAACAAAGTGTACATTGGTACAAAGCTGCTGCGGATCAAGGCACTACGGACGCATTCGCATGGTTGATGACTCAAGCCTACCAAGGAAACCCGCATGCAGATCAAGTGATTCGAAAGATGCAGCAAGATGGCAATATTTTCCTTGCACACTGGGTGCTAGACCTTGCAAAAAAGACTCATGATCCTGCTGCTGAATATACCGTTGGGTGGATGTACGACACTGGAAAAGGCTTAATTCAAGATAAACACCAAGTGCAAATTTGGTATGAAAAAGCCGCCAAACAAAAGAATGTCGAGGCGATCAAAATCTTGGGGAATCAACACTATTTTTCTGAACATCCTTCGTCTACACCCGACAAAGCTGCCGAATATTTAAGCTATGCTGCAGAACAAGGGCAAGATGCCGACTCCGCAATGAAAATGGCACATTATTATCATTATGACATTCGTGATGGTGAAAAAGCACGACAATGGTATGCCAAAGCAGGTGCATTGGGAGACACCGACTCACAGCATATGGCCGACACCTATGAAACATGGAAAGACACTGGTCCTTTACAACCCAATGAGCCACCACCATCAAGCAGTACTGAATAGATCAATCAAAAAAGGCTGCATTAAGCAGCCTTTTTGTATGTCGTTCACAGATTATTTGACAAAAGTCGTCCAAACATAGTCCTGATTTTTACCTTTCAGGGTCATTTTCAACTGCTCACCTGACTGTAGTGCCGCGACACCCGCAGGCGTACCCGTCATGACCACATCACCCGCTTCAAGACTAAATATTTGGCTAATATCGGCCAGTAATGTACCCACATCAAAAATCAGCAATGCGGTATCACCGTTCTGACGCAGTTCATCATTGATATGCAAGGTGTAATGCACATCTTTCCAATCTTGAACCACTTCTTGGACATCGACCCAATCCGCAAGGATGCAAGAACCATCATAAGCTTTGGCGCGTTCCCACGGCTGACCTTTTTTCTTTAAGTCATCTTGTAGATCACGCAAGGTCAGATCTAGGCCCAAAGTCACAGCTCCAACTGCTTCTAAGGCTTTGAGAGGATCAGTTTCAGCCGATAAAGGACGATCAATACGTAAACTTAATTCGCATTCATAGTGGCAACTGCCCCATGCAGGATTCCATGAGATGCCTTGCTCTAATGCGGTTAATGCACTTGGCGGCTTCATAAAAAGCACAGGACGGTCAGGAATTGCATTGCCTAATTCTTTGGCATGATCTGCATAACTACGACCGACGCAAACAATTTTAGATGGACGTGACTGCATACTACTCCCTCTTTTGTTATGAATAGATTGTCTTAGTGCTGAAAAGTATTGCTAAAAATCGCTTGGTCCGCAGTATCTTTAAATGCACTTTTCGGCACAATAATCACGGTTTTATTTTTCAGCTCAAGCATATAAGTCAATTTGCCTTCAGCAAAATTTGTCACTTCAGCATAATGAAAGACATTCTTACGACCATTGGCATGAATTTCTGCATAGTCTTGAAATAAATCAATACCTTGTTCACTTTTGCCTAATTGGTATTTTACAAACTGGCGTTTAAACATCATCGGTAAAAACCAATAACGCATGATGCCTTGAAGGAGTAAAAAGAAAGCACCCAGACCAACATAGTATGCACCGACGCCATCTACACCCAAGTAAAAACCCCAGATGATAATCCCAAGGCTAATGGCTGGCGTTAAAAAACGCGTAAATTGCTTTTTGCCAAAAGTAGCTAGTGCAAAACCATCCTGTGATTCTTCTAGATTTAAAAAATAGCGCAGCGATAATGCAGGTAGATTTTCAGACATAAGCGTATGAATATTTAAAAATGAATTGCGCTAAATACTACACCACAATTCAAACTTGCTTCATGCTTTTTAATGGTCGGTTGTAACACTTGACTACTTCCCTTACACCTAGAAATACGTTAAAAACAGCAACAAATAAAAGATTGCATACGCAGGATGTGACATGCAGATAACAAAAATAATCATGATGCTGGTGTTTCTGACTGGACTGAGCATATCGACCAGTTGGGCCAAATTCGTTCAATGGCAACCCCAGATCCCTAGTAGTTTGGACTTGTTTAATGGCAATGCCAAAGCCTTGGCAAATCTTGCCGGTGATCACATCGTGATTTTCGCACATCCTTCACAGCAAATTAGTCTACCCTCGATGAAAGCAGGCCAAAAAGTCGTTGGTAAATTTCAGAGTGCCGCCGTGGTTGTCCCAACCAACAGCAAAAATGTGGCGAGATTACTCAGTAATTATCCAAACTATGCAGGCTTATTTCCCACGCTAAAATCTGCTGAGGTTTTGCAACAACAAGGTTCAACCAGCCAAGTTGAATATCGCATCCATATCCCGACACCAATTCCGGTTTTAAACTTTAAAGAAACCGTGGTGATACAGCACCAAATTGATCACAACAGTATTAATAGTTTGGTTCTACAAGCACCGGTGCCCTTTGGTGCAGGGAAAATTGAATGGTTTGAGATAGATGCACAACACACCTTGATTAGTGTGACCCAATGGGGCGATTTAAATCAGCCCAAAGGTTTTTTGTTTAGCAAAATATTAAATGCCTTACCCGATGCCAAATTAGGGATTCCTGCGGGAACCAATGGTTTTTTACTCGAATCATTACAGCGCCGATTTAAAGCCTTTAGCAGCGAAACTCTCGCTGCAAATCAATTACCTGAACTCAAATTAAATGCCTCTCAACTCGACAAAGTCACCCAATTAAGTCAAAGCTCAAAAGAACCTGTGTCCTTTATTTTGACAGCGCAGCGCGTTCCCTTTGGGCAAAATTATGAATTGATGCGCTTTAGCACCAGTTTTCAATATTATGCACAAGAGCCTTCGAGCTTACAGCGCTGGATTAATGTGTCTTCGTTCAAGCACTTATTTCCAAGACAAGTTAAACATATGCAAGTGCAGAAAATTAATCCGCACCTGATGGATGCCGACTATAAAATTTCGGTGGGTTTAGGTGTGATCAATATTCCCTTTGATTTTAAGATGCGTTTTAACTATCCCGACTTACTGCAAAATCAATATACCGCAACAGGTGGGGACTTAAAGTTTGTCCGAGGTGCAATGCATATTCGCCCCTTACAACAAGGGTCGTTATTACAATTGACCAGTGCGGTGAAGATTGATGACAAAGCACCGTTTTTACTTCGTGCTATGCGCAGTATGCCGTATCACGACATGTTACCGGCTTTAGGCGGAAATACGGTCTTTGCACTCAAAGTTAAACAAAAGCTAAGTTAGAACCTTGATTGATGAACTGAATTTATTGTTTTTAGCTATATTTCAGACACAAAAAAAACCGCAACATGTGCGGTTTTTCAATCTTGATCAAGTTGGTGCGCTCAGAGAGATTCGAACTCCCGACCCCTTAGTTCGTAGCCAAGTGCTCTATCCAGCTGAGCTATGAGCGCGACGTCTTGATGAGGCTCATTATACGTGATTTTTATTTTTTGTTAAGAGCTTTTTCATATAAATTTAACCAAACGCACATCAAATAAACAATTACCCTTTAAACACGCTAAAAATCATCCAAATTTACTTTTTAAAGGGCTTTTGCATCACAAGTTTGGAATCTAAAGTTAGCTGTACTCACTTATAAATGCTCAAGATAGATAACAAGTATATCGCCATCATTGAATCACGGCTTTAAATGAGTCAACTTTTCCTTGCCTTAGATTTAAAAAATTGCATCACCATGAACATCTGAAAAAAAAGGTTATCTATGGAAGAAAGCAAAATCAAATTTACTGATGGGTCGTCTTATGAAAAAGAACGCTTTATACAATCCAAGCAAAAGACAAAAGACAAAAGACAAAAGACAAAAGACAAAAGACAAAAGACAAAAGACAAAAGACAGCTATATCAAAGCGATAAATCACAAGCACAAAAAAACCGCAACATGTGCGGTAATTTGTTCAAGTTGGTGCGCTCAGAGAGATTCGAACTCCCGACCCCTTAGTTCGTAGCCAAGTGCTCTATCCAGCTGAGCTATGAGCGCGTAACTTGTGTCGTCTTAAAAGACTACGTTTTCAGATTTACTTATTGGTGCGCTCAGAGAGATTCGAACTCCCGACCCCTTAGTTCGTAGCCAAGTGCTCTATCCAGCTGAGCTATGAGCGCGACATAAGTAAATCGTGGCGGTGAGAGAGGGATTCGAACCCTCGATACAGTTGCCCGTATGCATCCTTAGCAGGGATGTGGTTTCAGCCACTCACCCATCTCACCGTAACGTGCCGCCATAATACAAAGATCATGATACGACTGCAAGCACAGTCGTTATATTTTTTTCATTTTTTTACTCAATTAGATATTTTTTAAACGATTTTCAAAAAATTAGTGCAAAATTAGTTCAGCACGCGCTGCTATCCCCTACTTTTCAGCTTTAAACATTATAAAATATCGGCATAAAACACTTTATTGCAATCAATTGCGTGCAGTATCTGCTTGCATGACTTATGCTAATCCTAATCTTCTGATTTGAAGCCAAATACATATGAAAAACTGGGTCGACCCTGAAGCAAAAGCTGAAGCCGAACGTTATGACAATCCAATTCCAAGCCGTACTCTGATTCAAGAGACGATTGAACAACTGAAAACTGCAATGTCGCATGCCGATCTTGTAGAACATTTTGAAATTGCCGATCAAAAAAGTATTGATGCACTGAGTCATCGTCTGATTGCGATGGTTCGAGATGGTCAGTTGATGAAAGATGGATTTAAGTTCCAGCTTGCAGCTGAGCAACCGACTCATGAAGCAACGGTTTATATCAACTCAAAAGGTTTAGGCACAGCCAATATTAGCGGTGAAGATGACCTTTTACTTCCTGAGCGTGAGTTACGTCAGGTGTTTAATGGTGACCGTGTTAAAGTCCGCCAAACTTCGGTAGACCGTAAAGGCAAAGCATGGGGCTTTATTACTGAAGTTCTACAGCATCGTGTCAAAGAAATTATTGGTAAAGTGTCTGAGTATGAAGGCGAATATTTTATTCAGCCGGCAAATCCCAATGCACACCAACCGATTACTTTAGAAAAAGAATTAATCGAGCATGCCAAAGTCAAACTCGGCGACTCTGTGCGTATTGCGATTGACAGCTACCCAACCAAAGAAGAATTTGCGACAGGTCATATTGTTCAGTCGATGGCAGATAAAGCAGACACTGAAATTATTATTCCGCAAACCATTTTAGAGTTTGGTTTACCTTACGAATTCCCTGAAGCGGTACAACAAGAAGCCGACAGCTTTAAAGAGCCATCAGAACAAGACCGTGAAGGTCGTGTCGACTTACGTGATTTAGCGCTTGTCACCATTGATGGTGAAGATGCCCGCGACTTCGATGATGCCGTGTATGCGGAAAAACGTCCGGGTGGTGGTTATCGTGTTGTGGTGGCAATTGCCGATGTCAGCCATTATGTACGTCCGGGTAAACCACTCGATGACGAAGCTCAAGAGCGCGGTACATCGGTGTACTTCCCTCATTTTGTATTGCCGATGTTGCCTGAGGCGCTGTCGAATGGTTTATGTTCTTTGAACCCACACCTAGACCGTTTATGTATGGTCTGTGATTTAAACTTATCTCGCGCGGGTCGTGTCACTAAGTTTGAATTCTATCCGGGTGTGATGCATTCAAAAGCTCGTTTGACCTATACCCAAGTTGCCGAATATTTTGAGGGTAATAGTCAAGCCATTCCTGAAAACCGTGATGTGCGTAAATCGGTCAATACCCTATTCCAATTGTATCAAGTGTTGAAAGGCTTACGTGCTGAACGCCACGCGATGGAATTTGAAACCGTTGAAACTTATATGACTTTTGATGAGCTTGGCGGTATTAATGAAATCTTACCGCGTAGCCGTAATGATGCACATAAGTTAATTGAAGAATGCATGTTGTTGGCAAACGTCGCAGCGGCAGAATATGCATTAAAAAACGAAATTCCGATGCTGTACCGTGTGCATGAACCACCTGAGTTCTCACGTATTCAAAAGGTTCGTGATTTTGTGAAGTTATTGGGTCTTCCATTCCCTGAACAGCCGACTCAAGCTGACTATCAAGCCGTGATTGATGCCACGAAAGACCGTATTGATGCTCCAAGCATTCATGCCGTTTTACTCCGCTCAATGATGCAAGCCTATTATGGCGCGAACAATGCAGGTCACTTTGGCTTGGCTTACGAAGCATATACGCATTTCACATCTCCAATCCGTCGTTATCCAGACTTGTTACTTCACCGTGCCATCAAAGCACAATTGAAGAAAAAACCTTATCCAATTTCTGGTGCTTCGCTGGATGATGCAGGTGAACACTTCTCTGCGACCGAGCGCCGTGCTGATGAAGCTTCACGTTCTGTCACTACATGGTTGAAGTGCCATTACATGCAGCAGCATTTGGGTGAAGAGTTTGTCGGTACCATCAGTGCAACTGCTGAATTTGGCCTGTTTGTAACGCTCAAAGACTTATATGTTGATGGCATGATCCACGTCAGCCAATTGGGTGATGACTTCTTTGTCTATGACCAACCAAGTCAGAGCTTAATTGGTCAATCTCGCGGTCAAGTTTTCAGTCTCGGCGATGAAGTGAAAATTAAAGTTGCTGGTGTAAATCTAGAAGAGCGCAAAATCGACTTTGAATTGATTCAACAATTGAGCCATGCAGGCCGTGCTATTCGCGCGCGTGCCCCTCGTGTTGCAAAACCCACAGCCAAAGAAGAAGTCTTTTCAGAGCGTAAAACCAACGTTGCTGAAGATGGAGAACAGCCCATACGACGCAAAAAAGACAAAGGAAAACCCAGCTCCTACAGCCAAAAACCTGCTAAAAAATCTGCAACAAAGTCTGAAGCGAAGGCTAAAGATAAAGTGAAGAAAAAGTTAAAAGTAAAAAAGAAAAAATCCAATGCCAAAGCAAAGGGTGAGTAAATTTTACTAAATAAAAAAGAGTGCTACGGCGCTCTTTTTCATTTAATATATCTCTATAAAAATAAACCACTTAAAAATCATGACATCACAGAAAATTACTAAATACTATTACCATGAATATGTAATATGCTTAGTCTTTGTACTTAGTATTTCAGCACTGATTGCTCTCTTTTTTATAGACTTCACCCCAACAAATCAAGTCAAAATCACAGCCTTCATTGTTGCAACGTTGATTTATTTGGCTGTTTTGATCTACTTTTATGTTCTGCATAGATACGGACAATGGATCATTCCACGTACATGGACAAATGTACAAAAAAAGCCAAAATTCTATTTTTTACTCCTCTTCCCTATTTTTGTAATTCTGTTTCTTTACTTAAATCTAGTTGTCTATCCTCCTCTGCTTCATACCCTAGTTTTGGGTACACCTACTGTGGTGACATTGGAAGCAAGCGCTGTTAAAAAACATGGTAAAAAAGGAAGTGTCTACTATTCTATTGAAACACCGTATGACTCTACTGGTATGTTTCGAATCAATGTAGATGAATATGAACACTACAAAAATCAAAATCTATTCATAAAATTATCGGTCATTGAGGGGCGCTTTGGCACCTACATCCAAGATATTCAATCTATCCACGGTGAAACAAGAGCGAATAAATAGCACCCAAGGCTTGATTTATCCTTCTAGAAGCCTTACTTCTACAAATAACACAGGAAATAAATCGGCAGACCGACATGACATTAGAAAAGGCAACATTGCCCGTTCCTCAATTTGATCAAATTACCTTAGATCAACTCAAAGAAAAAATTCAAAATGCGATTCAACACGGTCAACAATTTCTAAATGAACTGACAGTTGTTCCAGATTCGGTACAAAAACAACTGAATACTTTAGAACAAGTCGATACCCTTGAAAATAACATGAGTGAAGCATGGGGCGTGCTTTCGCACCTCAATGCTGTCATGAATAATGCCGAAACACGTGAAGTTCATCAGGCTTTATTACCAAGTTTAAGTGAATACTACACACAACTTGGTCAACATACACCGTTATATCAAACCTATCAGCATCTACACGATGCTCCTATTTTTAGTGACCTACCTACAGCACAGCAAAGTGCGATTAAACTTGCGTTACGAGATTTTAAACTTTCAGGCGTAGCCTTAGAAGGTGAACCGAAAAAACGCTATGCAGAAATCTCTGCACGCCTTTCACAATTATCATCAGACTTTTCCAACCACGTATTGGATGCCACCCAAGCCTACTTCAAACCTTTAACTGAAGCGCAGCTCAAAGGACTACCTCAAGGCAGTATTGAACTTCTGAAACAATATGGTCAGCAACGCGAACTCGAACAGGCTGTAGCCACACTCGACTTCCCGTCTTATATTGCCATTATGACCTATGCAGAAGACCGTGAAGTGCGTGAAGCGCTCTATAAAGCCTATACCACACGTGCTTCTGATCAGGCAGACGCTGCTGAATTTGACAATACAGCGGTCATGGAAGAAATCTTGAAACTACGTCAGGAAATGGCAAGTCTACTTGGTTTTAACAACTATGCCGAATTGTCTTTAGCAAGCAAAATGGCACCCGATGTGGCCACTGTAGATCATTTCCTGATTGAACTGGCAGAACATGCGCGTGCTCCAGCAGAGAAAGAAATCGCTGAACTGAAAGCCATTGCAGCGCAAGACGGTATCACTGAGTTACAACCGTGGGATGCCACTTTCTATTCAGAAAAACTCAAAGTTCAACAGTTTAATTTGTCACAAGAAGACCTGAAGCCCTACTTCCCTGCACCTAAAATTATTCAAGGCTTGTTCAGCATTGTAAATCGTCTCTATGGCATCAATGTAATCGAGCGTGTAGCGCCTGTTTGGCATCCCGATGCACGTTACTTTGAACTTGAAGATCAAGGCAGCGTGATTGGCGGATTCTACTTTGACCTGTATGCACGAAGTGGGAAACGTGGCGGCGCATGGATGAGCGGCTTCCGTTCACGCATGCAAACTGAAAATGGTCTGCAAAAACCAATTTGCTACATGGTCTGCAACTTTACCCCACCTGTCGGTGAGCAAGCTGCTTTACTTACCCATGATGAAGTAACAACGCTGTTCCACGAATTTGGTCATGGCTTACATCACATGCTCACTGAAGTCGATAATATTGCTGTGGCTGGTACACATGGCGTGGCGTGGGATGCAGTAGAGCTACCAAGTCAATTCATGGAATTTTGGACTTGGGATCAAGAAAGTTTAGATTTACTCAGTGAACATATCGAATCAAAACAAACTTTACCAGCCGATCTGCTAAAAGCACTGCAAGATGCACGTTTCTTCCAGTCTGGGATGCAAACTTTACGTCAAATTGAATTTGCCATGTTTGACTTAAATATCCATAAGGCCAACCCTGCTTTGGACGCTGCAGGCATCCAACAAACCTTAGATGATATTCGTCAAAAATATGCAGTTGCACCCACCACTTCGTACAACCGTTTCCAACATGGTTTCAGTCATATCTTTGCAGGTGGTTACGCTGCTGGTTATTATTCATACAAATGGGCAGAGGTTTTGGCAA
This sequence comes from Acinetobacter sp. YH12152, assembly GCF_013418285.1. Classification (NCBI taxonomy): domain Bacteria; kingdom Pseudomonadati; phylum Pseudomonadota; class Gammaproteobacteria; order Moraxellales; family Moraxellaceae; genus Acinetobacter; species Acinetobacter sp. YH12152. The sequence goes on along the minus strand of NZ_VPCH01000004.1, from coordinate 78,618 downwards.
GTGATGCCTTCGACCGATTCGAAAATGAAGGAATTTTTAATACTTCGACTGGCAAGTCGTTTAGACAATTTATTCTAGCAGTTGGCGGAAAAGATACGGCACTTGACGCATTTATCAATTTCCGTGGACGCGAGCCAAAAATAGATGCTTTGCTGCGTCATCAAGGTTGGACGAACGCATCTAAAAACGCTTAAACTAGTGACCTTAGTTAGATTCAAGGTAAGTATGATGACCATTAAACGACGCTTCATTGCAGGTGCAAAATGTCCAAAATGCCAAGCGATGGACCGGGTTGTCATGCTGACCTCTGGCGAAGACGAATGGATCGAATGCATTGATTGTGGTTACAGTGAAAATCGACCGACTCATGTCGATCAACCTGAACAACCTGCCGTGCCAGACGATATCGGTGTGATCCAATTTAAGCCGCGCCAGCCTAAATAAAAATTAAGGTCACATAATGCTAGTAGATCAAAGAAATAATCCAAAACTGTTAGTTGGAATCATTGGGGGCTTAACGTTATTGATTGCTATCTTTTTTGCATATCAATGGTTAAGCAGCAGTACAGCTGATAAATCTGTACTTCAAGAAGAAATGGTCGCTGCACCGGCTAAACCGCCTGTTGCAGTCCCTGTCCAATCTGAAACTGAAGCATCAGTCCCTACCGCAGAGACTGACACCATTAAATTGGTCGAAGAAGACATTTTAGATGCAGCTGTGCCTGAAAATGCCTCTTTAGCCAAAGAAGAAATTGCCAAATTAGATGACATTCAACAGCAATTGAATGATCAGGAACAAAGCTTAAAACAGCAGCATTCAGATGCAGATGAGCTGATTAAACTGAAAGAAGAACAAATTAAATTACTCGAAGCACAGTTAGCACAACAAGCAAAATAACCGACTTTTGCCACACCTGACAAACTTATAGGCTAGAATATCATCAGATTTTCTAGCCTTTTTGTTATGTCCACTACTACACCACAGAACATCCCCAAAGCAATTGGCTTTCTCATGCTGTCAGCGCTGCTTTTTTCCATCATGGGGGTTTGTATACGCTACGCATCTCACACGGTAGATAATGCCACCATCGTATTTTTTCGAAATGCGGTTGGCTCATTGATCTTTCTCCCTTTGATCCTGCAAAAAGGGAGCACATTTTTTAGAACTGAAAAACTGTGGATGCATACATGGCGTTCAATCGTAGGCTTGGTGGCAATGTATGGCTTTTTTTATGCCATTGCACACTTAAAACTCTCCAATGCCATGGTCTTCACCTATTCCTCACCGATCTTTATCCCCTTAATTGCATGGTTATTTTTAAAAGAAAAAATGACCCTGAGTATGCTCATTGCCGCAGTCATTGGTTTAATCGGCGTGCTCTTCGTCGCAAAGCCCGATGCAGGAATGTTCAATCAGTTATCACTCATCGGACTGAGCGCAAGCTTCTTGGCAGCCATGGCATTTGTCACTGTCCGTGCGCTTACAGCAACAGAACCGCCTGAACGCATTGTGTTTTATTTCTGCTTTTTTGGCACACTTATTTCCATGATCCCAATGTTTTGGCTCTGGCGTCCCTATAGTTTAAAAGAGTTAGCTTTTCTGATTACAGCGGGACTTTTGGCCAATATCAGTCAAATTTTTATGTCCAATGCCTATAAGCTCGCACCCGCAGGTCAAATTGGCCCCGTGAACTATATCACGATTATTTTTGCAGGTATTTGGGGCTTTGTTCTTTGGCAGGAACTGCCAGACATTTACAGCCTATTCGGCTTTGCTTTTATATTTTTAGCGATTTTGCTCTGTAGTCCAATCCTACAAAATAAGTTTAAAAAGTCATAAAGATTCAAACCATTTACCATCAAATGCACAGCCCCTTATTCAATAAAAAAGCACCCGAAGGTGCTTTTTTAATGCTTCAAAATTAATTTATTGATACCAACCAAACAGCTTAAAGAAATACGGCAGATACGCAATAATCAACATTGCAGGGAACAGCACAATCAGCGGCAAAATCCAACGTTCATAACGGTAATAAAACGACAAGTGACGAACTTCAGCATCCGCTTCATTGACTTCAGCATCCCCTATTGACTGTCGGGCCAAGAGGTGGTTCAATGCAACTGGAGGCGTAACATAACCTAGCTCAAAACCAATGAGTGTAATCATCCAAAAATGCACAGGATGAATACCGTATTGATAGGCTACAGGAGCAATAGTTGCAGAAATTAAAATAACTGCGCCAAACGGATCCATAATCATACCCACAAAGACCATCAATCCGACAATCAATGTGATAACCAAAAAAGTACTGCTGATATCAGTTGGGAATAAACTCATGACTTCAGTACGCTCTAGCAATCCACCAACGCTTACCGAAAGCGCCATCAAAATAACCAAAGCACCGATATGTCCAACGGTTTCACTGGTCGAAATATGCATCGACTTCCAAAAACCAACTTGACGTAGAATCTGCATAGAGCTGGATTGAGCCACTGTATGATTCGCAGCCTGCCCATCATCTGCGCTATTGCCATGTAATCCTTCACGGTATTCTGCATGTGCAACCTGTGCGCCGGCTAAAGCAGGTTCAGCATTCGCACTATAATTTGCTGTTAGTGTTTCATCCCAATGCCCAACTGCTGACAATGGTGCTGGCTGATGACGTAATTTATCCACTAAAACGATCATCAGCAGAATAACAGGCATCATGACTGGTGCAGTAAATTCATTTAAATCTGTATTCAATAAATATTTATAGAACATCCAGATCAGCACGAAAATCACAATATAAGGAATAACGGCTAAGAAGGCACGTCCTGACTGCGGCGCTGCCACATTGGCTTGAGCAATACGGAACTTATGTTCTGCAAAAAATAACGACACAATTAAAAACATCGTAGATGTCAGCAAGAACGTATAAATACCATATTGATAAAGCAGATCCGTGGTCACTTCTTTATTTAGCGATGCAACAACCACAATCAATAAGCATGGACGTAAAACCACCCCAAGCGAACCGGACATTGCTGTTGCAGCCAAGGCAAATTGACGGCGTCCGCCAGCGTTCCACACTTCCTTATAAATAATCGCGCCTGCCGCAATGACAAAGATCCCCGATGCGCCAGTATAGGCTGTAGGCAATGCTGCTGCGATTAAAATCAGCCATGTTAAAGTCTCAGGAGCTAAGTTCCATGGGCGTAAAATATTCAAGAATAAATCTACGACACGGGTTTGCTTCAACAACATACCCGCCCAAATGAATAACGCTAGATTCAGGAAAATACTTGAAAACTCGACCAATTGCCCTAAATAGATACCTTGACCCATCGGGTAGTCCATAAAGAAGATAAAGGCGATACCTGTAATCAACGCCATATACGCATATAAAGGCACGCTTAGGAACGCGAAACTAAGACTACCGCCCTCTTTGGCATCTTTTGGCGGACTAAACAATTGCAAAACACTGATCAATGTCAGGATTGAGAACAGCGTCATCCACATCCAATAAATCAGTTCAGTTTCGGTGGTCATTGGAACTCCCGAACTTTTCACTGAATTGAATTGGCTGATACTTGAGTAGGTTAACAGTCCATTACCGAAGCTCATCATCAGGCTATAAACACGATAATCCTTCTTGGTTGCAGGACCGCGTAGACCAATATGATGAATTTTCAACGTCGCACTAATCGCAGCTATAACCACCATAAAAATCAACAAAATGGCGCGATTTTCAGTACCAAATTTAAAGATACCGAAGAAGCTTGTTTCAAAATTACGATAGGCGCGAATACTCGGATGCTTCTCCATATGTTGCATGGCTTTATCATAAAATTGATACTTTTCTTCACACTGCTGCACACCCGCTAAAATAGACGAACGAACGTCATTTTCAGATGCCGTACCAAAAAAATCAGCAAACTCATCTGCTGCATTGGCTTGCATTTGAGTTTTCACCAACGCATCGACATTCGGGTTACGGTCACATTCAGGCTTGGCAGGCTCAGCCCTTAAAAAAGAGTACTGCATACCTGTTGCAGGGTCACCATACAGTCGCTCTCCCATACGGAGCAACTGCCCATGGATCATCTCCCCTGTACCGATAATTAATGTAAGCAGAAGCAAGATCAACACGACTAGAGTCGAAATCCATTCTGTCCAGACATAACGTAACAGACCAACGATGCTGGATCTGTTTTGTGCATCATTTTGCATGAGTCTTCCTATTTTTATTTTGGAGCCTAGCTAGACTAAGCATCCTCTTCCTTAGCGGCTCGAGAAGTTCCTTTCCCTGACCTAACTGTTTTATTATTACGTTTAAATTTGCATCAATACTCAAAACATTAAAATGACAATATGTATTTTCTTTTCGGTTTTTTTTGTCAACCCAATCACCTAAAGTGAGCTAACGATCCCAGAAATAATTGCCAACAAGATAGAACAAGGCGATGATAATGCCCCAAATCACCCCCAATAAATGTGCTTCGACTAAAATGGGGCTTCCAATTAATTCAGCCGTTCCCGTATTGCCCACGGTATTTTCCCACACCAATTTTGCCAAAATCAGCAACAATACAAAGGCTGCAAAATTTCGCTCCCGTCGATACATCAAATGCACACAAGCGACCGCGACATAGGCACCATGCAAGACACCAGATAATCCGGCATAGGCTTCAATATCGGGTAAGAAAAAATAGAAACTTAGACTGATTAAAGGAGATAAAATCAATAAAATGGCAACAAAATGCCATGTCGAAACTCGTGGGAAAATAAACGGTAAGCAAATAAAGGCCAATATATTTAAAACAAAATGAATCCAACCGACGTGAACCCAATGTGCGGTCCATAAGCGCCAAAAATCATGAAATAAGTCATCTTGCCAATAGATAAAATAATCTTTAAATACCTGTAGCGAGGCACAGATCGAAACGAATACGGCAAGAAAGACAATTTTCGGTATTAAAAATTGTAGTTTCATTTTCGCTCCTCCTGTACCTCACTTTTAAACGCTATTGCAAAGATTAATTTGCAGCTGTGCCACTGGTTTCAATATCACCACTAAACAAATCATCGAGTTCAGAACTATTGGCACTTTCATCCCAGAAATGTTCCATACCATCATCAGCCGTACGAACGCCTGTATGTTCAGTCCAATAACGATCTGAAATCCCTTTCACCATGCTTTCAGCCATACTATCGATGAGCTTAAATTGTGGGTTAACAGGTTTCTCATCGCTACGCGCTTGTGCAAAGGTACGTAAGGCATCACGGATTTTCGCATCATCGCCACTGGCCTGTGCAGCAACCGCATATAAAGCATGTGACAGTCTCACACCCTTTTGCTCACCAATTTGCGTAGATTGTTTCAATGTTTGGTATGGATCAGGTTTTCCATCACCTGCACCCGGCAATAACGTCCAGATCACAGCGCGGGTTGCATTTGGTGCGCCCCAGAATTTTTCATTATTTAGACATACCATACCGCGTTCAACAATCGCAGCAATGTCTTTAGGAACGTTTACCGCCCCACCTGAGTTAATATCATTGGTCATGGCCTGTAAGCCACTTAACATTCCCAACATATACACTGTTTGGTCAATGTCGCTGTTCATTTTTGGACAGCCTTCACCTAGACTTTTCTTATACTTCTTTTCAAAACGATCTTGAAATAATTGATAGCCGGTATATTGACGCTGTGCCGCAAGTGCCGCCCAACGCTTTTGCTCAACACGGGCATCCTGTGCTTCGGTTACTTGGTTAGCTTTAGATGCACGTAAATAACGTAACTCTGCATCCAAGGCTTTTTGTTCTGCACAAATCCCTGCTGCTGAATACATCAACACAGCCACACGTGTTGGGTCTGCGCCCATATCTTTGGTGGCCATAATGGCTGGGGTTAATGAATTACCTGAATTACACACCATTTCAGCATCTTCCATGGCTAAAATTGGTGGCACAATATGTTTTTCGGTAAATCCGAGTGCAACATTAGCACCGGTTTTTACAACCTGTGAACAACCCGCGAATAATGTACTTGTTATTGCTACAACTGCCACACCCTGGCATATTTTTTGGACGCTCGACATTTTCCTGTCCTCTATAATTGTGTTTATGTCCATCACGACAAACATATCAGAAGCAAAAAATGAATAAAAGAGTATTTGCTCTAATTTGAACGACACACTGTGCCATGAATCACGCTGAATGCAATTGACTGATTTTTTAGAAAGACTAAATTTTAGGCAAAAAAAAAGTAGCATAGCGACGGTTCGGCACATGCTACTTATTAACTGTGAAAGCGTTTGACTGCTTATTTTTGAGTTAACTGTTCCTTCAGCACTGTTCCTAGTCGTCCTATAACAATTGCTAACACAATCGCTATTACCAGAAACATCCAAGTTGGCATCATCATGATGATTTCCTTTAACGGCTGTTGGTAAGGCTAATATATAGGCAGAGAATCACCGCACAGCTTAAAATTGTCAGACAATTTAAATATTTTGCCAATAAATTTCAATCCTGTCAGACAAGATTATTTTACCCACAACATAAGATAATGAAATATTTTCATTTTATTGAATTTTAAAAATAAAGGCTGTCTAACAATTAGATCATTTTGGCCAATACTTTGAGTGATTTCCACTGTTTCAATGACAATTGATCGCGCCAAATAATCACTGGTTTTGCACGCGCATGCATAAAATACACCACGATATACATTTGATGATCCAAAATATGGCTAATTTGAACGCGTTGCACCGGACGGTTGAGTCGTTGCAAAGACCAATCAGTTCCATCCAAATAATCTAGACTGGTGACGTGTAAATGCTTACGGAAAAACAATACATAAACCACTAGCCCGATGAGGAAAAATATCCCCCAAAGCATGGGTGTTAGTAACTGATAAAGCAGCGTCATCAATACCGCAAAAATAAAAAACTGAAACGCATGCGATAAAAAACTGCGTTTCAGTTTGAATTGCCGATTATCCATGAACGTAATGTTTTAATTTTTGAATAAACGTTTTTAATTCAGGACGTGGCGGTTCACTAACTTCCATAAACCAATCCAACAAATCTGGATCTTCTGCAGCAACGAGTTCTGCAAACATGTCTTTTTCAGCTGCATCGGCTTGTAAATAGTAATTTTTGACGTAGGGATCAAAATAAACATCAATCTCTTTTAAACCACGACGTGCGCGGTAGATCACTTTACGCTCTTCTAAGCTGATTTCATCAGTCATTGTCTTCCCCAATCGTTGAACCCGTCTAGTGTAACTCATCCACCCCATTGAAGTGGAGTGTTTTCAAAGATTGACCGAATGCTTCAACGCAATTCTTGCTTTTGAATGTTCTGCACATTGCAGTCACACGCTGCATCTTATAACTTGAAGACAAAGCCATAAAAATGAATAGGATATTCAAAATGCAATCTGGAGCGATTCGCCCACTCAATAACATGCTGCCACGTCAATTATTTAATGCAGAGCATGATGCATTTCGTGAAACAGTACGAAAATTTTATGAAAAAGAAGTTGTGCCCAATATCGAAAAGTATGAAAAACAACAACATGTAGACCGTGACTTATGGAATAAAGCCGGTGCCATGGGCTTGCTTTGCCCGACCATGCCCGAAGCTTATGGCGGCTATGGTGTAGACCGACTCTATAGCATGATTCTGATTGAAGAGCAGGCCTATGCTATGGACTCCTCTACCGGCTTTTCACTGCACTCCGACATCGTGGCCAATTATATTCATAACTTTGGCAATGAAGAACAAAAGTTGCATTGGCTGCCGAAAATGGCATCTGGCGAAACCGTGACTGCCATTGCAATGACCGAACCGGGCACAGGTTCAGACCTACAAGCGGTACGCACAACCGCTACAGAAGATGGCGATGACTATATTATTAATGGGTCAAAAATCTTTATCACCAATGGCTATTTATGTGACATGGCAATTGTGGTCTGCAAGACAGGTAATAGTGAAAAAGGTTCAGCTAATTTATCGTTAATTATCGTCGAGGCAGATCGCGTCGGTTTTAGCAAAGGCAAACCTTTAAATAAAATTGGCATGAAAGGTCAGGATACCTGTGAACTGTTCTTTGACAATGTCCGCGTCCCTAAAAGCAACTTACTTGGCATGCAAGGTATGGGCTTTATGATGCTGATGAAGGAATTGGCTTGGGAACGTATGTTGGTCGCGATTATTTGCCAAGCAGGTGCAGAAGCAGCCTTTGCGCACACTGTTCAATACACCAAAGAACGTAAGGCATTTGGCAAGACCGTATCAAGTTTCCAAAACACACGTTTTAAATTGGCAGAACTACGTACTGAAATCGATTTTTGTCGAGCTTATCTAGATCGCTGTATGGAACTACAACTTGAGGAACAGCTCGGTATTGACGCTGCAGCCGCTGCTAAATACAAAATTTCAGAAATGTTTTCCAAAGTCGTGGATGAATGTCTGCAGTTGCATGGTGGCTATGGCTATATGCTTGAATATCCAATTGCACGGGCTTATATTGACAATCGAGCCAATCGTATCTACGCCGGTACCAATGAAATTATGAAAGAGCTGATTTCCCGCTCTTTATAACAACAAAGCCCATCATCGGATGGGCTTTTATATTCTTTCGATATCAACTTAAATCATTCACAAAATCACAGATGAGTGCAGCGACCAATGCGGGTTGCTCTTTGTGCGGCATGTGATGAAGCCCTTCCAAAATCTCTAGCTCAGCATCACCTTGTATACCCGAAAAAAGTTTCTGAGCTTGTGCTGTCGTCCCGTATTCATCCAGTTCTCCATGGATGATCAAGCTTGGACACTGTACTTTTCCAACATATTGCTCGAGGTTCCATTGACGAAAACTCGGTGAGAGCCAAGTTTCAGTCCAAGCATCCAAAACCCATTGGGCTTTATCCCCATGGTATTTAGCCAAGCGTTCAAGCTGTCCCGGCTGCGCAAAACCTGTTTTGGCTTCACGTATACCCGATAATGTCAGTTCTTCCACTTCATACTGCGCAGCTATGGTAATCAGACCATGACATTGTTCTTGATATTCAGTTGCAATGACGACTGACATTCCCCCGCCAACACTATGCCCCATCACGATAAACTGTTGAATGGAATAATGTTGAAGAAGTGCCTTAAAGCCCTGCCGCGCTTCAGCATAGACAAAATCTGTACTTAATAGATGAGGATTCGCTGACGATCGGCCAAAACCCAATCGATCATAGGCAATCACCGTTCTGCAAGACTCAGCAGCCAATTGCGCAGGAAAATCACGCCACAAATCAACACTGCCTAGTGAATCATGCATCAATATAATCGGAGCCAAAGTTGCATCTTTATCCGTAGTTTCAGGCTGCCAAGCTTTGGTATATAGCTCATAAGCATTTAATTTTATAAATTCTGAATGTTCTTGAATATTCACATTAACCCTGTGTGCTTTTCCTTATTTCAACATGATATATTTTTCAACAAATAAAGCGCATCAAATAAAACCCTAAAGTCACATATCTAAAGCAAAAAAAAGGAGCATGATGCTCCTTTTTTATGTAACTGACTTAAGAAACTAATCTGGGTTTAGCCGCTAGTTGATCAGACTTTTTTTCAAATTTCAGCACCCCATCTTCAAATGAAGCATGCTTTAATTCTTTACGATCTGCCAAATAGTTATTACTGACTTTCCACGGTGCATGTTTACCCTGTTTTGGCATCACATCTGCCGCACGTGCAATATAGCCTGAAGTCAAGCTTCCCATTACTGTATCTTCTAACAACTCGGTCGCATCGCCTTGTGGAATCACTTGGTTATAACCATTTTGATCCATATAGTTAATCAATTTACAGATGTATTCAGAAGCAATATCGACTTTTAATGTCCATGAAGCATTAATATAGCCAATAATCATCGCCATATTGGGTACATCACTGACCATCACGCCACGGTACAACATATGTTTAGAGGTATTTAATGGCTGTCCATCGATTGTGGCACTGATCCCGCCTAGAATTTGAATGTTGAGTCCTGTAGCTGAAATCACCACGTCCGCTTCTAAATGTTTACCTGATTTTAATTGAATGCCATTTTCAGTAAAACTTTCAATTTGATCGGTTTCAACAGATGCACGGCCTTCACGTAAAATTTTAAACAAATCACCATCTGGCACCACACAAAGGCGCTGATCCCAAGGATTGTAATCTGGGGTAAAGTGCTTCATATCCACTTTACCTTTCAACTGCAACTCAATTGATTTTAATAAAAATTTACGGAGTAATTTAGGTTGCTTTTGTGCAATAGCATAAACAGCCCGTTGGACACCGATATTTCGTGCACGGGTAAGTTTATAAGCAACATCTTCAGGTAATACTTTACGCATTTTGTCGTAAATGATGTCAATAGAAGGTACTGAGGCAATATAGGTCGGAGAGCGCTGTAGCATAGTCACATGCCCTGCACCGCCTTTTGCCATTGCTGGCACAAGGGTAATTGCTGTTGCGCCACTACCAATAATCACAACTTTTTTGCCTGCATAATTAAAATTTTCAGGCCAATGTTGTGGATGAATGAAGGTACCTTTAAAGTTTTCCTGCCCTTTAAACTCAGGTTGGAAACCTTGGTCATAATTATAATAACCCGTACAGCCAAAGACGAAATTTGCAACCCAGGTTTGTTGTTTCTTCTTCGCATCTTCAATAACAACAGACCATTTACGAGTTTGTGAATCGTAGTTCGCACTCACAACACGGTGCTGAAAATGAATTTTTTCTTTAATCTTATATTCATCAATCACTTCAGAAAGATAGCCTTTAATCGAAGACCCATCAGCAAGCACACTAGATTTTTTCCACGGCTTAAAATTGAAGCCAAAAGTTGACATATCCGAATCAGAACGAATACCCGGATATTTAAAAAGATCCCATGTACCACCGAAACTTTCACGTCGTTCAATAATTTCAAATGAACGATTTGGACAATTTTTTGAAAGATGAGCAGCCAAACCTACACCAGAGATCCCTGCACCTACAATGAGAATATCAACTTGTTTTTCCATGTTGTTCTTTTAACCTATCTTAGATTTATATTTATTAAATCACATTTTTGACAATGCACAATGTCAAGTTTAAGCAAAAGGCGATTTATTTTTATCTTTTAAGGACAAATTGAATTATTGTCTAACAATATACAGCCAATACAAAACTGCAGGCATTAAAAAAGGTCGGTTAAAAACCGACCTTTTTTAGAACAACGTACGCTGCTCTTCACGAAATTAGTTAACTTCGCGATCTACTAGCTCAACGTAAGCCATCGGTGCAGCATCACCTGCACGGAAGCCCGCTTTAAGAACACGTAGATAACCGCCGTTACGTTCTTTGTAACGAGGGCCAAGAACGGTAAATAATTTACCAACAGTTGCAGCTGAACGAGTACGAGCAAACGCTAAACGACGGTTTGCTACAGAATCGACTTTAGCTAAAGTGATTAAAGGCTCAGCAACACGACGTAATTCTTTTGCTTTAGGAACAGTAGTTTTAATTAACTCGTGTTCGAACAAAGAATTAGCCATGTTTTGGAACATCGCTTTACGATGACTGCTTGTACGGCCTAATTTCACACCACTATTACGATGACGCATGGTGATAGTCCTACTTAATTAACGGCTACGATAAGCAAAGCGATCGTCCATGCGGAGGCTAGCCGGTGGCCAGTTCTCTAAACGCATGCCCAATTGCAAGCCTTTCGATGCCAGAACATCTTTAATCTCAGTCAACGATTTTTTACCTAAGTTAGGAGTTTTAAGCAACTCAACTTCAGTACGTTGAACAAGATCGCCAATGTAGTAAATATTTTCTGCTTTCAAACAGTTAGCAGAACGAACAGTAAGCTCTAGATCATCTACTGGACGAAGCAAAATCGGATCAACTTCTTCACGAGGTTCTTGAGCAACTGGTGCTTGATCTTTCTGAAGATCAACAAAAATTGCAATTTGTTGTTGCAAGATTGTTGCCGCTTTGCGGATTGCTTCTTCAGGATCAACAGTACCGTTGGTTTCAAGATCAATGATCAATTTATCAAGGTCAGTACGTTGTTCTACACGAGCGTTTTCCACTGTGTAAGACACACGTTTGATTGGGCTGTAAGAAGCATCTAATTGTAAACGACCCACTGGGCGAGTTTCGCCTTCAGGGAAGCGTGAATCAGAAGTCTCATAACCACGACCTTGAGAAACTTTCAGGCGCATTTTTAATGAGCCAGAAGCACTTAAAGTACCGATCAAGTGTTCAGGGTTAACCACTTCAACATTGTGTGGTAAACGAAGGTCAGCGGCTGTAACGTCGCCAGGACCTTGTTTTTCCAATGTCAGATAAGCTTCATTTTGATCGAACAGCTTAATAGACAATCCTTTTAGGTTCAGCAAGAGCTCGACGATGTCCTGCTGCAAGCCTTCCAAAGTACTGTACTCGTGCTCGACACCTTCAATCTCTACTTCAACCACGGCTGCGCCAGGTAAAGAAGACAAAAGGATACGACGTAAAGCATTACCAAGAGTATGACCAAAGCCACGCTCTAATGGTTCTAGAATAACTTTTGCCGAGGTCCCGCTTGCCGCTTCGACCTTGATCGCTTGCGGAGTTAGAAACTCATTTGCAGTACGCGTCATTATTGCTACCTCAAGGATTATTTAGAATACAATTCTACAATCAAGCTTTCGTTGATTTCAGCAGGTAAATCAGAACGATCTGGTGCAGCTTTGAACGTACCTTCCAATTTAGAATGATCAATTTCAATCCAAGCTGGAATGCCACGTTGAGTCGCTAACTCAACTGCGTTTTTGATACGCAATTGTTGTTTAGCACCTTCGTGAACTGCAACAACGTCACCAGCTTTAACTTGGATAGACGCGATGTTAACACGACGACCATTTAAAGTGATTGAACGGTGAGATACAAGCTGACGAGCTTCTGCACGTGTAGAACCAAAACCCATGCGATAAACAACGTTATCTAGACGGCTTTCAAGAAGTTTCAACAAGTTTTCACCTGTTGCGCCTTTAACACGAGCAGCTTCTTTGTAGTAGTTACTAAATTGACGCTCTAAAACACCGTACATACGACGTACTTTTTGTTTTTCACGTAATTGTAGTGAGTACTCAGATTGTTTGCCGCCACGAGCGCCACCATGTTGGCCAGGTGCTTTAGCAGCTTTTTTTGTTTTGACGTCAAATGGTTTAACGCCAGATTTTAATTGCAGGTCTGTCCCTTCGCGGCGAGAGAGTTTGCATTTTGGACCAATATAACGAGCCATGAATGTTTCTCCTTACACGCGACGTTTTTTAGGTGGACGGCAACCGTTGTGCGGGATTGGCGTCACATCGGTAATGCTGTTAATTTTATAACCCACTGCACCTAAAGCACGAACCGCAGATTCACGACCTGGACCAGGACCTTTTACAAGGACGTCCAAGTTTTTCAAACCGTAATCTAAAGCAGCTTTACCAGCAACCTCAGCAGCTACCTGAGCAGCAAACGGAGTTGATTTACGTGATCCACGGAAGCCTTGTCCACCAGAGGTAGCCCAAGCCAGTGCATTACCTTGACGATCGGTAATAGTCACAATGGTGTTATTAAAAGAAGCGTGAATGTGTGCAACACCTTCAGAGACGGTACGAGTGACCTTCTTGCGTGTGCGAGTATCTTTAGCCATCTTTTAGCTTCCAGAAATCTTATTTCTTAATAGGTTTGCGCGGACCTTTACGGGTACGTGCGTTAGTTTTGGTGCGTTGACCACGGACAGGCAAGCTGCGACGATGACGAAGACCGCGGTAGCAGCCTAAATCCATTAAACGTTTAATGTTCATGGAAATTTCGCGACGTAAATCACCTTCGGTAGGAACCTTAGTAACTTCTGCACGAATCGCATCAAGCTGAGCGTCATCTAATTCACGAATTTTAGTTGTTGGTGCAATACCAGCAGCAGCTAAGATAGCTTTTGCAGTGTGGCGACCAATACCAAAAATGTACGTTAGAGAGATAACAGCATGCTTGTTATCCGGAATGTTTACACCGGCAATACGAGCCATTCAATTTTCTCCAAAAAGGCAGTTAAGATAATCAACCGCCCGACAAAATCTTTGAGGGGCGGATAATAACCTAATTAGCCTACTGAAATCAACAGGTCTTGATCAGATTAACCTTGACGCTGCTTATGACGAGGTTCTGCGCTGCAAATTACGCGAATAACCCCATTACGACGGATAACTTTACAGCTACCACAAATTTTCTTTACAGAAGCTTGAACTTTCATAATGAAACCTCTAAGTGCGCTTATCCTTTCGGATGAGCAGTCGTTTTACGCATTAACGATTGATTGTCATATTGATGCGATGTGAGATGAGCTTGGAGCTGAGCCATAAAGTCCATCACCACCACCACTACGATCAGTAAAGACGTACCACCTAAGCTAAATGGAATACCAAATGAGCTTTGTAGAATCATCGGCATTAAACAGATGATTGTGATATAAACCGCGCCAATAAAAGTCAAACGATTCAAAATATGATCTAAATAGCGTGCAGTTTGCTCACCAGGACGAATACCCGGTACATAAGCACCACTACGTTTTAAATTCTCTGACACTTCTTTCGGACTAAATACTAGCGCAGTATAGAAGTAACAGAAGAAGATAATTAATGCACCAAATAGCACCAAATACATCGGTTGACCCGGCGACAATACGAGTGCCAAATCTTGTAGGCCACGTTTAATCACGCCAGCATTTGGGTCTGCACTGCCAACCCATTGCCCTAAGCTCGCTGGGAACAATAGCAATGAACTCGCAAAAATTGCAGGAATCACACCCGCCATATTAATTTTTAATGGCAAATGTGTTTGCTGAGCAGTAAATACACGACGACCTTGCTGTTTTTGAGCATAGTTTACTGGAATGCGACGCTGCGCCTTCTCAATAAACACAATTGCTGCTAACACTGCAACAGATAGCAATGCAAAGATTGCAAGACCAATTAAACTTGATTGGCCATTATCTACTGAGGTTAAAGATTGCAGAACCAAGTTCGGCAAACCAGCAACGATACCAGCGAAGATGATCATGGAAATACCATTCCCTACTCCACGCTCAGTAATTTGCTCACCTAACCACATCAGGAACATTGTACCTGCAACCAAAGAAGTTACAGCAGGAACGTAAAAAGCAAGTCCACTAGTCAAAGTAATATTTTGACTAATCAGACCTGCACACATCCCAACGGCTTGCACAAGTGCAAGAAACAATGTGCCTTGTCGCGTATATTGATTGATCTTACGCTTACCTTGTTCGCCTTCTTTCTTTAAAGCTTCCAGCGAAGGAACAACCGTAGACATTAACTGCACGATAATCGATGCAGAGATATACGGCATAATCCCAAGAGCAAGAATTGACATACGCTCTAATGCACCACCTGAGAACATGTTAAACAAACCAAGGATCGTACCTTGGTTTGCATTAAACAGATTCTCTAGTGCGGCATTGTTAATGCCCGGTACTGGAATATGTGCTCCCAGTCGAAAAACCAACAACGCCCCGATGAGGAACATCATACGGCGAATAATTTCACGATATTTCACATGAAAAGGTTGGCCTTTCATCATGTTAACATGACCTGTCGAACTAGGAGTCATAGACACTGGGGATTACTCCTCGACTTTACCGCCAGCAGCTTCAACAGCAGCTTTAGCGCCTTTAGTCAATGCAACACCTTGAACAGTGAATGCACGAGTAATTTCACCAGAAAGTACGATGCGTGCACGCAACATATCTTTACGTACAACGTTAGCAGCTTTTAAAGTTTCAAGAGACACGATGTCGCCTTCAACTTTAGCAAGTTCTGATAAACGTACTTCAGCAGTTTTCAAAGCCATTTGGCTAGTGAAACCGAATTTAGGTAAACGACGGTATAACGCAGTTTGACCACCTTCGAAACCAGGACGTGTACCACCGCTCTTACGTGAGTTTTGACCTTTGACACCACGGCCACCAGTCTTACCAACGCCAGAACCGATACCACGGCCTAAACGAAGGTTGTCACGCTTAGCACCTTCTGCAGGTGCAATTGTATTTAAACGCAGAGTCATGGCTTATTCCTCTACACTAACCATATAGTAAACTTGGTTGATCATACCACGGTTAGAAGGCGTATCTTGCACTTCAACTGTATGACCAATACGACGCAGACCTAAACCTTTAAGGCTAAGCTTGTGATTTTTCAAGCGGTGCGATGAAGATTTAGTCTGGGTAACTTTAATCGTTTTCATGATTGATTACCCTTGAATTTGTGCTACTGATAAACCACGTTTCGCAGCAACTTTCTCAGGAGAAGTCATATCACGCAAACCGTTAAAAGTTGCGTTTACTACGTTAGCAGCGTTAGTAGAACCATAACACTTAGTTAATACGTTACGTACACCTACAGCTTCTAAAACTGCACGCATAGCGCCACCAGCAATTACACCAGTACCTTCAGAAGCAGGTTGCATGTAAACGCGGCTTGCACCGTGACGAGCATTGATAGGGTGCTGAACAGTACCGTCAACAAGGTCAACAGTAATCATGTTGCGACGAGCAGCTTCAAGTGCTTTAGAAATAGCAGCTGGAACTTCACGTGCTTTACCACGACCAAAACCTACGCGACCATTACCATCACCCACAACAGTTAATGCTGTGAAAGAGAAGATACGACCACCCTTAACAACTTTGGCTACACGATCAACGGCAACCAGCTTTTCAACAAGACCTTCGTTTTGTTCAACTTTAGCCATGATTAGAACTCCAAGCCGTTTTCACGAGCAGCATCAGCCAAGGCTTTGATACGACCATGATATTTGAAACCAGAACGGTCAAATGCAACTTTAGTTACACCAGCCGCTTTAGCACGTTCTGCAATTAAAGCACCAACTTTCTGAGCCGATTCAACGTTACCAGTAGTACCAGCACGTAGAGTAGCGTCTAAAGTAGAAGCTTGCGCTAATACTTTGCCACCATCTGCAGAGATAACTTGAGCATAGATGTGACGCGGAGTGCGGTTTACACACAAACGAGTCGCACCCAATGCACGGATGTGCAAGCGTGTGCTTTTCGCACGACGCAAACGGGATTGTTTCTTTTCGTTCATAAGAACCTCGCGCCTTATTTCTTCTTAGCTTCTTTACGAAGTACAACTTCGTCAGAATAACGAACACCTTTACCTTTATAAGGCTCTGGCGGACGGTAACCACGGATTTCTGCAGCAACTTGACCTAATTTAGCTTTATCAGCAGATTTAAGTACAATTTCAGTTGCAGTAGGAGTTTCTGCAGTTACACCTTCAGGAAGGTTGTAGTCGATCGGGTGAGAGAAACCAAGGTTAAGGTTAACAATGTTACCTTTAACCGCAGCTTTATAACCAACACCGATAAGCTGTAACTTACGTTCGAAACCTTCGTTAACACCTTTTACAAGGTTGTTAAGCACAGCGCGAGCAGTACCAGCTTGCATCCAAGCATCTTTAGATTCAGCTTTAGGAGCAATAACTAGAGTACCGTCTTCCTGTTTTAGCTCGACCAGCGCATGCAGGTTGAAAGACAATGTACCTTTGCTGCCTTTCACTTCGACCTGCCGGCCGTTCTGAGTAACTGTAACACCGTTAGGTACAGTTACTGGGGCTTTAGCCACACGAGACATGAGGAATCACCTATTAAGAAACAAAAGCAATAACTTCACCACCGATACCTGCAGCACGTGCAGCGCGATCAGTCATGATGCCTTTGCTTGTAGAAACAATTGCAATACCTAAACCTTGCTTAACGCTAGGAAGTGCATCTTTACCGCGATATTGACGCAGACCAGGACGGCTTACGCGTTTCACAGTATCGATAACTGGTTTGCCTTCGAAATATTTTAAAGTAATCGTTAAAGTCGCTTTGCCTTCATTGTCAGCAACAGCTACATCAGCGATATAACCTTCTTGTTGAAGTACGTTAGCAATCGCAACTTTCAACTTTGAGTTTGGCATAGAAACAGTTTGTTTCTTTGCCATTTGTGCGTTACGAACACGTGTTAGCATGTCGGCAACGGTATCTTGCATACTCATTTATAGTGCTCCTTACCAGCTTGCCTTAACAACGCCCGGTACATCACCTTGCATTACTGTTTCACGTAATTTGTTACGGCTTAAGCCGAACTTACGGAAGTAACCATGAGGACGACCAGTTAAACCACAACGGTTACGTAGACGTACTGGAGACGCATTACGTGGTAATGCTTGAAATTTCATCATCGCTTCGAAACGTTCTTCGTCTGATGCATTAACGTTTGCGATAATTGCTTTTAATTCAGCACGTTTCGCAGCGTATTTAGCAACAGTAGCTTCGCGTTTCAATTCGCGATTAATCATACCTTTCTTAGCCATATCGACCTCTTATTTGAACGGGAAGCCGAATGCACGCATAAGCGCACGGCCTTCGTCATCGGTGCGAGCAGTCGTAGTGATGGTAATGTCCATACCACGAATACGATCAATCTTATCAAAATCGATTTCAGGGAACATGATTTGTTCCTTAAGACCCATTGAGTAGTTACCACGACCATCGAATGATTTCGCAGAGAAACCACGGAAGTCACGGATACGAGGGATCGCGATAGAGATCAAACGGTCTAAGAATTCGTACATACGTTCGCCGCGTAAAGTAACTTTACAGCCGATCGGCCAACCATCACGGATTTTGAAACCAGCGATAGATTTACGAGCTAAAGTAAGTACTGGTTTTTGACCAGCAATTGCTTGCATATCAGAAAGAGCGCCATCTAACAATTTCTTGTCAGCTGATGCAGCACCAACACCCATGTTGATGGTGATTTTTGTAATGCGAGGAATATCCATCACATTCTTAACGCCCAATGTTTCTTTTAATTGAGCCTTAAGTTCGTCGTTGTAACGCGTTTTAAGTCTGGCCATTGCCTAGTCAACCTATTACTTCGCTACCGCCACTGATTCACCATTAGATTTGAATACGCGAGTTTTCACGCCTTCAATCACTTGGTAACCAACACGGTCAGCCTTTTGGGTTGTAGCATTAAAAATTGCCACGTTAGAGATATGAAGCTCAGCTTCTTGAGTTACGATGCCGCCTTCAGCGCCAGTAGCTCGGTTAGGCTTTTGATGCTTCGTTACCAAGTTAAGGCCTTCAACCTTAACACGGTCATTTGAAACAGACAAAACAGTACCTTGTTTGCCTTTTTCTTTACCTGCGATCACAATTACTTGATCGCCCTTTTTAATCTTAGCCATGAGTGCCTCTTATAGAACTTCAGGAGCCAATGAAATAATTTTCATGAACTGTTCAGTACGAAGTTCACGAGTCACTGGTCCGAAAATACGAGTTGCAATCGGCGCTTTGTTGTTGTTCAAAATAACAGCTGCGTTATCGTCGAAACGAATAACTGAACCATCTGCACGACGGATGCCGAATTTTGTACGTACAACTACAGCATTCATCACGTCACCTTTTTTAACACGTGCGCGTGGAATAGCTTCTTTTACAGTAACTTTAATAATGTCGCCAACAGAAGCATAACGACGATGTGAACCACCAAGTACTTTAATACATTGTACGCGGCGAGCACCACTGTTGTCTGCTACGTCGAGCATACTTTCGGTTTGAATCATTGCCCTACTCCAAAACCGAGCATCACCGGTCGCAATTTCGAAAGGCTCAAAGAGTACTCGAAATTGACCGATGATGCAAGAACGTTTAATTACTCAGCAGCAGCTTCAACAACTTCAACTAAAGTCCAAGACTTAGTTTTAGAAATTGGGCGGCTTTCTTTGATGCTTACTACGTCGCCAACTTTAGCAACATTGTTTTCATCATGAGCGTGTAATTTAGTTGAACGGCGGATTGATTTGCCATACAACGGGTGTTGAACGCGGCGTTCGATAAGAACAACGATAGACTTGTCCATCTTGTCGCTAACTACTTTACCGGTTAACGTGCGAACTGTTTGTTCACTCATTGTCCGTTCCCCTGTTTTTCGGTAAGGAGGGTCTTAATACGAGCAATTGTCTTACGAGTAAGCGCAACTTCGTGCGATTTACCCAATTGACCAGTTGCTTTCGCCATACGAAGACGGAATTGGTTAAGCTGTTGCTCATCAAGCAAAGCTGTCAACTCTTCTACCGACTTTTCACGTAGATCATTAGTTTTCATTACATTACCGTCCGAGTCACGATAGTGGTTTTAAACGGAAGTTTTGCTGCAGCAAGCGTAAACGCTTCGCGAGCAAGTTCTTCGTTAACACCATCAATTTCGTACAAGACTTTACCTGGTTTGATTTGGCAAACCCAGTATTCCACAGAACCTTTACCTTTACCCATACGAACTTCTAATGGTTTTTCAGTAATTGGTTTGTCTGGGAAAACACGGATAAAGATCTTACCACCACGTTTAATACGACGGCTGATTGTACGACGCGCTGCTTCAATTTGACGTGCAGTCATTTGACCACGTTCAATTGATTTAAGTGCAATAGTACCAAAAGATACTGAGCTACCGCGATGTGCTAGACCAGTGTTACGGCCTTTTTGCACTTTACGGAATTTAGTACGTTTAGGTTGTAACATGGATTATTCTCCTTTTTCAGCAGAACGATCATTGCGACGACCACGACGCTCTTGACCTTCACCACGACCACGACCACGTTTAGCTGGACGTTCTTCAGCTGGAGCTGGGTTCATGACTTGTTTCATGCCACCCAAGATCTCACCACGGAAGATCCATACTTTAACGCCGATCGTACCGTAAGTAGTCTCAGCACGCATAGTAGCATAGTCGATGTCAGCACGAAGAGTATGAAGAGGTACACGACCTTCACGATACCATTCAGTACGAGCAATCTCAGCACCACCTAGACGGCCTGAAACTTCTACTTTGATACCTTTAGCACCAGCACGCATAGAGTTTTGAACCGCACGCTTCATAGCACGACGGAACATTACACGTTTTTCTAATTGAGAAGCGATTGCTTCAGCAACTAAACGAGCGTCTAAATCTGGGCGATCGATTTCGTTGATACTTACTTGCGCAGGAACACCCATAATGGCTGTTAATTCGCGTTGTAATTTCTCAATGTCTTCGCCTTTTTTACCGATCACGATACCAGGACGTGCAGTGCTAATAGTTACTTTAGCTGCGCCTGTAGGGCGTTCGATAAGAATATTGCTTACCATCGCATTCTTAAGTTTTTTAGTTAAAAACTCACGAACTTGAAGATCTTTTAGCAAATATTCAGCATATTGTTTCGGATTCGCATACCAGTTAGCGTTATGACGTTTCACAACACCTAGGCGGATACCGATTGGATGAACCTTCTGACCCATATCAAACCCCTACCTTAACGGTAATGTGACAAGTACGCTTAGTAATACGATCTGCACGGCCTTTAGCACGTGGCAAAATACGTTTCAGGCTCATGCCTTCATCAACGTAGATCGTAGAAACTTTAAGGTCGTCTACATCTAAACTGTTATTGTGTTCAGCGTTTGCAATCGCAGATTCCAATGCTTTTTTAACTAAAACTGCAGCTTTTTTGTTGCTGAAGTTTAAGATATTTAAAGCATGCGCAACAGATTTGCCGCGAATTAGGTCTGCAACCAAACGTGCTTTTTGTGCCGAGATAGCGGCACCGCGTAATTTAGCAGTTACTTCCATCATAGCACCTATTAACGTTTAGACTTCTTGTCAACACCGTGACCACGATAGGTACGAGTTGGCGCGAATTCACCTAATTTATGACCAACCATATGCTCAGATACAATCACTGGAACATGGTTACGGCCATTGTGTACAGAAATTGTTAGACCAACAAAATCCGGTAAGATCATCGAACGACGCGACCAAGTTTTGATCGGCTTACGGTTATTAGCCGCGATAGCCGCTTCAACCTTAGCGAACAAGTGCGCATCGACGAATGGGCCTTTTTTCAGAGAACGAGGCATTGTCAGATTCCTTTACTTGTTACTTAACGCGACGGTCGCGAATGATCATCTTAGTCGTACGCTTGTTGGTACGTGTTTTGTACCCTTTAGCTTTTTGACCCCATGGACTTACAGGTTGAATACCTTTGTTACGTCCTTCACCACCACCATGTGGATGGTCTACTGGGTTCATCGCCATACCACGTACGGTAGGACGAACGCCACGCCAGCGTGATGCACCTGCTTTACCAAGTGAACGAAGGTTGCTTTCTGAGTTAGAAACTTCACCTAACACAGCACGGCATTCAACGTGTACTTTACGCATTTCGCCTGAACGAAGACGAATGATAGCGTAAGAACCGTCACGACCCAACAATTGAGCAGATGTACCAGCAGAACGTACTAATTGTGCGCCTTTACCGATTTTAAGCTCGATGTTGTGAAGAGTAGAACCGATAGGCATGTTGCGAAGTGGCAAGCAGTTACCTGGACGGATTGGAGCATCGTTACCAGATTGAACTTGATCACCAGCGCGAAGGCCTTTAGGTGCAATAATATAGCGACGTTCACCGTCAGCATATTTCAATAAAGCAATATGAGCTGTACGGTTTGGATCGTATTCAATACGCTCAACTACAGCAGGGATGCTGTCTTTGTTACGTTTGAAGTCTACGATACGGTAGTGCTGTTTATGACCACCACCAACGTGACGAGTTGTAATGTGACCGTTGTTATTACGACCGCCAGTACGTTTTTTAGCTTCAACCAACGGAGCATATGGCGCGCCTTTGTGAAGGTGGTTATGAACCACTTTCTCTACAAAGCGACGTCCTGGAGACGTTGGCTTACATTTTTGAATCGGCATAATTTTCGTCCTTATTCCGCTGCGTTTTCAGCGGTATCGCCCAAGTCAGCCATTTCAACATCTTGGCCAGCTTTCAGGGTGACGTATGCTTTTTTAACATCAGAACGACGTCCTAATGTTTTACCAAAGCGTTTAGTCTTACCTTTAGTGATCGTTGTGTTAACTTTAACAACTTGAACACCAAATAGTTGCTCAACAGCTTTTTTGATCTCAAGTTTGTTTGCATCTAGTGCAACTTTGAACACTTGAACACCAGCAGTTTCGCCTAAAACTTGTGCTTTTTCTGAGAATACAGGTCCTTGTAGGACTTGATAGATACGTTCGTTGTTCATCCGAGTTCTACCTCAATTTTCTTAGCAGCAGCAACAGACATAACAACTTTATCGAACGCGATCAAGCTAACAGGATCGATTGCAGCAGCATCAACCACATCAACGTGTGGAATGTTGCGAGCAGCAAGATACAAGTTCTCATCAACAGCATCTGTAACGATTAATGCACGAGGTGCATTCAAGTCGTTAAGTTTTGCAAGCAATTCTTTAGTTTTTGGAGCTGCAACAGCAATCTCTTCAACTAAAACAAGGCGATCTTGACGAACAAGCTCAGCCAGGATGCATTGCATAGCACCGCGATACATTTTACGGTTTACTTTTTGAGACCAGTCTTGTGGACGAGCAGCAAAAGTTTTACCACCGCCAACCCAGATTGGGCTACGAATAGAACCAGCACGAGCGCGGCCAGTACCTTTTTGACGGAAAGGTTTTTTACCACCGCCAGAAACGTCAGCACGTGATTTTTGCGCTTTAGAACCTTGACGACCACCAGCTAAGTAAGCTGTAACAACTTGGTGTACAAGAGCTTCGTTAAAATCACGACCAAACGCAACTTCAGATAACTCAACAGCAGAGCCGGAAACAGTATTTAAATTCACGTTATTTCCCCTCAGGCCTTGATAGTAGGACGAACAGTAACGTCGCCACCAGTAGCACCAGGAACCGCGCCTTTAACAACTAGAACTGAACGTTCTGCGTCGATAGCAACGATTTCAAGACCCTGTGTAGTTACACGTTCAGCACCTAAGTGACCAGGCATTTTTTTGCCTTTGAACACGCGACCAGGAGTCTGGTTTTGACCTGTAGAACCGATAACACGGTGAGATACAGAGTTACCATGTGTAGCGTCTTGAGTACGGAAGTTCCAACGCTTAACACCACCCTGGAAACCTTTACCTTTAGATGTACCAGTAACGTCAACAATTTGACCCACTGTGAACACATCCACACCGATAGTTCCGCCAACTTCACGACCTTCAAGATCAGCTTCTGTAGCGCGGAATTCTTGAACTAGACGACCAGCAGCTACACCAGCTTTCGCAAAGTGACCTTTCTGAGCGTTAGTTACGCGAGATTCGCGACGTTCACCAGTAGTGATTTGAATCGCTTGATAACCATCAGTTTCAAGCGTTTTGATTTGTGTGATGCGGTTAGGATCAACCTCAATCACTGTTACAGGTACAGAAACACCAGCATCTGTAAAGATACGTGTCATACCGCACTTGCGACCGACTAAACCAATAGCCATGTGCATAAACCTCTAAAAAAGCGGCCTAATTAACTTAGAGCGTTAATTAACCGAAAGCCTTAACCCAAAGCGATCTGAACATCAACACCAGCTGCAAGATCTAACTTCATCAATGCATCAACAGTTTTATCTGTAGGTTGAACGATGTCGATCAAACGTTTGTAAGTGCGGATCTCGTATTGGTCACGCGCATCTTTGTTAACGTGTGGTGATGTTAAAACGTTAAAACGTTCGATACGTGTAGGCATCGGGATTGGACCACAAACTTGTGCGCCAGTACGTTTTGCTGTTTCTACGATTTCTTGAGCTGATTGATCAATTAGACGGTGATCAAAAGACTTAAGACGGATACGAATTCTCTGGTTAGACATACCAGTTAACTCCAAGCCAAATATATAAAGAATCACCCTTGACGCATCTCACCCCACTTTAAAAGAGGCAAGTGTCAAGAGCAGTGAAATATCACTAAGGTCACGATCGATGCCGCGACTGTCACGATGTTAACTACTTTATTCGTAGCTAACCCCCTTCATCAAAGGGTCGCCCATTATAGCTATTGTTTAATGCATAAGCAAATGTCTTTTGCTGTTTTTCTTATATTTTTCATTTTTTATGCAAGATCAATTGCTTAACTTTTAATCAATAGGCATTTTTTCTTAATACATACTCTATTGCTTGGTTTAGTATTTGATTTCCCTCAATAAATTTGTTTTTTGCGCTTTTCCGTAGATCATGTACTGGCTGTACATGTGTTCCTGAAAAAAATGCCACTTCTTCATCATTTTCCAAAAATAAATCGAGTACTTCCGGGGTAATTTCAGGATGAAATTGGAAGCCCAAAACATTTTGCCCGATTTGATACATTTGATTACGACATGCATCATTTTCTGCCAGTAATACCGCTCCTTTCGGAATTTCAAATGTTTCACTGTGCCACTGCATGACTTTAAACTCTTCAGGTAGTTTGAAACAGTCATGCGGTACGTTAGCGACCTTACGGATGGTCGTCCAACCCAATTCTTGTTGTGCATTTCGACTCACCGCACCACCCAAGGCATTGGCAATCAATTGCCCACCTAAACAAAGCCCAATTGCGGGTTTACCGAGTGCTAAATAGCGTCGCAGCCACCGTTTTTCTATTTTTAACCATGG
This sequence comes from Acinetobacter sp. YH12152, assembly GCF_013418285.1. Classification (NCBI taxonomy): domain Bacteria; kingdom Pseudomonadati; phylum Pseudomonadota; class Gammaproteobacteria; order Moraxellales; family Moraxellaceae; genus Acinetobacter; species Acinetobacter sp. YH12152. Next base: position 53,006 of record NZ_VPCH01000004.1, on the reverse strand, counting down.
GAAATTTGCCTCATCATTTACACTCATGGTCCCACCCATAATGATAAGTAAATCGACATCTTCAACATGCGGCAAAGCCTCGAGATCCAAGGCTTGATCGACCGGTAATGCAAAGAATTCTGTGGCCGTAATTTTGGCCTGATGCTGTTTTAAAAATTCATAACAACTGCCGAACCCTTCGCCAGCAATATGCTGAAAATAATGTACTTTTAAATGCGACTTCATGCGCTAAACCTATTGTTGTTGCTCTGATATCGGTTTTGCAAGAATGAAGCCAACTTTGCTTTTCACTTAATTTTCTATACAAAAGCATCGTAAATCCATGCGTTTTAGTCGTATTCTTTTGAACATTCATTATTATTTTGATCATTTCAGAGCGCCACGTGAAAAAGAATCCTCAAACCGAACTCATTCATGCACCAAGAAAGGCACCGCAATACATCAATAGTGTTCAACCTCCCCTGTTTCGTGCATCCACTATAATTTTCGAAAATACAGATGCGCTATTTAATCGCCATTGGACCGATGATTATGACTATAGCTATGGCACGCATGGTACCCCCACGACATTTACCCTAGGCGATCAGATTGCTCAGATTGAAGGTGGCTTGTATCACTTACTCACACCAAGCGGTTTATCTGCAATTAATTTGGTCAATTCATGTTTTTTAAGTCAAGGGGATGAAGTGTGGGTCGCAGATAATATCTATGGCCCAAATATGGAACATCTACGCAACCTAGAAACCCGCTACAGTATCGTGGTCAAGGTTTATAACCCGATTGATGTCAACTCATTCACACCTTCAGCGCAAGCCAAGCTTATTTGGTTAGAAGCTGCTGGATCTGTCACTTTAGAGTTTCCAGATTTAGTCGGCTTGGTCAAAAAAGCCCAAGCGCAGAACATGCTCACTGCACTGGACAATACTTGGGGAGCAGGACTTGCCTTTAATGCTTTTGATTTCAGTGCTGAGCATCTGAGTGTCGATATCAGTGTACATGCCTTGACCAAATACCCAAGTGGCGGCGGGGATATTTTGATGGGTTCGGTAATTACACGAGATAAAAAGCTTCATCACAAACTGTTTCGTGCGCACGCCATTCAAGGCATTAGTATCTCTGGTGATGACGCCGCGCAAGTACAACGCAGTCTGGCTTCTATGCGCCTTCGCTATGAACACCAGTCACAAAGTGCTTTAACTTTATTAAATTGGCTAAAACAGCAACCAGCCTTTGTACAGGTTTTACATCCTGCTGATGAAGCTTCCGCAGGACATCAGTATTGGAAAGAAATTTGTACAGAACAACACAGTGCCGGCTTGGTCAGCGTGGTATTTAATGAAAAATATAGCTTGCAAGATGTACGCCGCTTTTGCGATGCGCTGAAACTCTTTAAGCTTGGTTTTAGCTGGGGTGGCCCAGTCAGTTTAGTCATGCTATATAACTTAAAAGATATGCGTGTACTCGAACATTCACATATTCAAGCCGGCTTACTGGTTCGCTTTTGTATAGGACTAGAACATCCTGCAGATTTAATACAAGATATAGAAAACGCACTACAACATTTAAATAAACAGCAACTCGAATAAATACAGGAACATCTATGGGTACACCAATTATTATTGGCAAAAAAACACAAGACACCACACAAGATGTGGTGCTTCATTCACAATTTGCAAACCGCCATGGTTTGATTGCTGGGGCCACAGGTACTGGTAAGACGGTGACGTTGAAGGTGTTGGCAGAAAGTTTTTCTCGGCTGGGTGTACCTGTATTTTTAGCCGATGCCAAAGGGGATGTTTCTAGCCTTGCCAAAGCAGGTGAAAGCAATCCTAAGTTTGACGAACGAATTAAAAGTTTAAATATCGGGAGCATTCCTTTTGCTGCCTCCCCTGTGGTGTTTTGGGATTTGTTTGGTGAACAAGGACATCCCATTCGCACCACCATTTCTGAAATTGGTCCACTTCTCCTTGCCCGAATTCTGAATTTAAACGACACGCAAGAAGGCGTGTTATCTGCGGTCTTTCGTATTGCCGATGATCAGGGCTTATTGCTCATCGACTTTAAAGACTTAAAAGCCATGATCAGCTACGTCAGTGAACATGCAGCAGAATTTAAAAATGAATATGGCAATTTATCACCTGCAAGCTTAGGTGCAATTCAACGTAATTTGCTCGCATTGGCCGATCAAGGTGGTGACAAGTTTTTTGGTGAGCCTGCGCTCAATATCATGGATTTCATTCAAACGGATGCACAAGGTCGCGGCAACATCAACCTGCTCGCCGCCGACAAGTTAATGAATACCCCTAAGCTCTATGCGACTTTTTTACTTTGGATGCTGTCAGAACTGTTTGAACAATTGCCCGAAGTTGGAGATATGGATAAACCCAAACTGGTGTTCTTCTTTGATGAAGCGCATTTATTGTTTGATAATGCCAGCCCTGCTTTACAAGAAAAGATTGAACAAGTGGTTCGTCTGATTCGCTCTAAAGGGGTCGGCATTTACTTTGTAACGCAAAATCCACTTGACCTACCTGAGAGTGTTTTAGGACAACTGGGTAACCGTGTTCAACATGCGCTACGTGCATTTACCCCCAAAGATCAGAAAGCTGTTAAGACGGCAGCAGATACTTTCCGAGCCAATCCTGCGTTTAAAGTCGATCAAGTGATTACGGAACTGGCTGTAGGTGAAGCACTGATCAGCTGTCTAGATGAACAAGGCACACCTCAAATTGTTGAACGTGCTTGGGTGATGCCACCCTACTCTTCATTTAGCCCAATTGCTGTAGAAGAACGCAAAGCTCTGATGGCAAATAGCGTTGTCGCAGGTGTGTATGACACCGAAGCAGATCGTGAAAGTGCCTATGAACTTTTACAAAATAAAGTGGCGGAGCGCCAACAACAAGCCGTCCAAGCGGAACAAGATAAAATAGAAGCCAAAGAGCAAGAAGCCTTGGCCAAACAAAAAGCCAAGGAAGCGGATGCACTCGCTAAACAGCAAGCGCGTGAACAAGAACGCCTTGCACGCGAACAACAAAAAGACGCTGAGCGCTCAGCCAAACAACGTGAAAAACTGATTCAAGACACTGTAGGAACTTTTGCAAAAAGTGCAGCACGCAGCTTGGGTGGGTCGACAGGTCAGAAAATTATCCGTGGCCTCTTAGGTTCTCTCTTCGGCAAGAAATAATCTAAAAGCCCAATTAAAAAGTACAAATTTATGGAATCTTTTTATATTCCATAATTTTTTTATGGTTTTTACTAAAACATGTATTGCGCGGATGTATTTAAAAATGTATTTTAAATACATCTTATAAATAACAGCCATGAGAGATCAGCTATGACTCCGCAGCAAATTGACCTAGTAAAAGCTACTGTTCCTGTTCTACGTGAAAATGGTGTCGCGCTGACTGGTTACTTCTATAATCGTATGTTGGGCAATAACCCTGACCTCAAAGAAACCTTTAACATGGGACATCAGCGCAGCGGTGCTCAGGCACAAGCCTTGGCGGGTGCTGTATTGGCTTATGCTGAAAATATTGAGGACCCATCTGTACTTTTACCAGTTGTAGAATTAATTGCGCATAAACATGTGAGTCTTAACATTCAAGCGCCAGACTATAATATTGTCGGCGAAAATTTGCTGCACTCGATCAGTGAAGTATTAAGCATTTCAATGGAAGATCCACTGATTGCCGCTTGGGCAGCAGCATATGGACAATTGGCAGACTTGTTTATCAGCACTGAAAAAGCGATTTATGAGCAACATCAGCAAACTAAAGGCAGTTGGTTAGGTTGGCGTAATTTCAAAATCGCGAAAAAAGTGGCTGAAAGTGATGAAATCACCTCATTCTACCTTGAGCCTTCTGATGGTGGTGATTTACCAAAATATGAAGCAGGTCAGTACATCTCTGTACGTGTATTGGTCGATGAGCTGGGTCTAAAACAGCCACGTCAATATACACTGTCGACCAGCCCGCAAGACAACTACTTACGTATCTCTGTAAAACGTGAAGATCAGAAAGGTGACTTGGTTCCAGGTTGGGTATCGAATACACTGCATGGCTTGGAGATCGGTTCAGAAATCGAAGTGTCTGCACCAACAGGTAATTTCTTCCTGATTGATTCACAAAAACGCAATGTCTTTATCAGTGGTGGTGTAGGTCTAACACCAATGATTGCGATGCTGAATCAGTTGGTGACTTTAGACATGCCACAACCTGTAACCTTTATCCATGCCTGCCGTAGCAAACAAGTGCATGCAATGCATAAACACATTCAGGATTTGGAAGCAAAATACCCACGTCTTAGCACCTTTACAGCCTATGAGTTCCCTCATGCTAATGATAAATTAGGTGAAGATTATGATGCTGCTGGTCGTCTAGACTTAGGCAGCATGGATACTGCACTGTTACCGATCAATGCGGATTATTACCTTTGCGGTCCAATGCCATTTATGGCTGAACAACAGAAAGCTTTAATTGCTCGTGGTATTCCTGCTAGCAATATTCACAGCGAAGCTTTCGGCACTGGTGGTGTAAAACACTAACTAAGCTATTCACCTGAAATACAAAGGGTTAGTTTAGTTATGCTAGACTAGCCCTTATTTATTTCTCTCAGACTCACAGTATTATCATGCAACTCAATAAATTCACCGATTATGCATTACGCATTTTGCTCTATATCGCACGTCCTCGTGATGTGCCTTATAACATTGCTGAAATTGCAGAAGACCTGCACGTTTCGCGTAATCACTTGGTGAAAATTGTGCATTTTATGGCAAAGCAAAACTGGTTAATCACCAGCCGCGGCAAAGGTGGCGGCATCCGCCTTAACCCTGAAGCACTTGAGGCTCAGCTCGGTCAAATCGTACGGATTTTGCAAGGTAATCACCAGATTGTTGAATGCAATGACCCACCCTGCGTACTGCGCAGTCAGTGTGGTTTAAAAAGCATTTTAGACCAAGCTTTAGAACAGTTTTATCAAAGTCTCGATCAGTACAAACTTGCCGATGTCTTGCAACCAAGCAGCGCATCTAAATTTACAACACAATCTCCGATTCAAATGATCAATCTCTAATTTCACTTTGCCTGCGACAAAATTCGCTTGCCTGCCCGACTTCCTTTATAATACGTGTTGTTAAATCAGTTATTGAAGTTGGGTTATGCATCAGCACAGAGGAAAATCACGAAACAGTAAAGCGGCCAATGCGCCGAAGCAAAAGATTACTTATGAGAAAAAAGTAGACTCTGCGATTACTGAATATGCTGTGCGCTCGCTCAACTGGCTACGCAAAGCTGAGTTCTTAATGAGTGCGCCTAAACTCAACCTCTGCGTTGAAGATACCGGCTATGAAATTGCCTTTGCTGGCCGCTCCAATGCGGGTAAGTCGAGTGCCATTAATGCGCTCACTAACCAAAAACAATTGGCTCGTGCATCGAAAAAACCGGGTCGTACCCAAATGATCAACTTTTTCAGTCTAGGAAATCCTGATCAACGTTTGGTCGACTTACCGGGTTATGGCTATGCCGCTGTACCTGAAGCGATGAAAATCGTGTGGCAAAAAGAGTTAGAAAACTACCTGATACACCGTGAAAGTTTACAAGGCCTTGTGCTGCTGATGGATATCCGTCATCCACTACAACACTTTGACGTCATGATGTTGGAATGGGCACATTCACGTAAATTGTTCGTACATGTACTGCTCACCAAATCAGATAAATTAAACCGTGGCCCAGCCTCTAAATCACTACAAGAAGTGAAAGCAGCATTGAAAAAAATGAAGCTGAACTTCTCTATTCAACTGTTCTCATCATTGAATAAACAAGGTTTAGAAGAGTTAGCGAGTGTCATGGCGGGTCGTCTCAACTTCACCTTAGAACAATCCACAGAGTTTGATCTTAATAGCATTCCTGAAGCATCGGAAGATGATATTGAAATCAATGCAGACGCGGAAGCATTCGATGACTTCGATACAACATCTGAAGATTTACCCCAAGCTGAAGACAAAAATTCAGACCACTAATCGAGTAATGTTAAAGTCAGTATAAAGATGATTGTCTGACAAAAAGTATCATCTGAAGATAATGAAATGTCCTGTATTGCTAATCACAATGCAGGATTTTTTTTGGATACTGAATACATCAGATGTGTACTCGATCACATAAAAACAAGGATAGGTCATGAAATTACTCTCCCGCTTGAGAAACACAAAACTTGGATCGTCAATCGAATATAAAATTAAGCCACGCAAAGTGAAATTTGAGTGGCAAGATACTCAAGTTGACTGGGTGCCTAACCAACCTTTTGTCAGCTATTTTATTAATGAAATTAATATGATCTTACCGGCTGGTGAGTTTTGGTTTTGCCGTCTGTATAACAAAGTATTGCCACAAATTAGAGATGAAAAACTAGCCAAGGACGTTAAAGCATTTATCCGCCAAGAAGCCATGCATGCTCAGGCGCATAACTCTGCCAATAAAGAATATCTATCTCAGCGCAATATCAGTATTCAACGCAACCTTGAAATCATGGACTTCCTCTTTGGCAAACTGCTTGCGGACCAACCTTTAGGGCTCAACGTTCCCAAAGCTTTAGATCATCAATGGGATCTCTTTCGTTTAGGGGTGATTGCAACGGTTGAGCACATGACCTGTGTACTAGGCAAATATGCTTTATATAATAAAGAGTGGGAACGCCTCGGTGCCGATCCGAATATGCTCGATCTAGTAAAATGGCATGGTGCAGAAGAAATAGAGCATCGTACCGTGGCTTTTGATTTGTATCGTCATCTCGGTGGGGGCTATATTTCTCGCTATTATCAAAGTGTGATCGTGATTGCTGCCGTACTTGGTCTATGGGTCGATGGTGCTGCACATATCATGCAGCAAGACTCGCGCTATGCATCGATTAAACCTGCCGTATATAAACCGTGGATTTGGCGTGAATGGGCGCGTATCGCGCAAAAAGACAATCGCTTATTGCCACATACTTTGGTTAGTGTCGCAGCAATTGGGGTATTTAATGCCTTGGTACGATCCTGTGCATGAAGCAAAAACGGAAGATGCGATTGCATACCTCGACAACTCTCCTGCTGCAAAACGTGCCGCACTGAAAGTTGCATAAACACCATTTAAAATCTGTATTAAGCAGGGTTCGCCCTGCTTTTTTTGTGCTCACATCCATTACGCTCCGTTTTTTATTGCGCAATCAACACACTCAAGATGGAAAAGGTCATAAGTTCAAGGTTTAAAGTACATTTATTCCAAGTTCCCTATTCTCTTTAAAATGTATTTATACTCAGTCTCATCCTAAAATAAAAATACATCGTTCAGGAGCATCTCCATGCACGCTCACATCTCCGTCATTACACTGGCCGTGAAAGATTTACACGCTGCATTCGCGTTTTATCAGGAGGGTTTAGGTCTAAATAGCGCAGGGATTATTGGGACTGAATTTGAACATGGTGCTGTGGCATTTTTTGATTTACAACACGGTTTAAAGCTCGCACTCTGGCCGCAAGATAGCCTGAGTCATGACACCGGAATCAGTACATCAGCGTTTTGTCCAACTCAAATGTCTCTTGGACATAACGTCAACAGTACCGCAGCCGTCGATCAAATCATGCAACAAGCCCAACGCGCAGGTGCAAAAACAATTAAGCCCGCACAGCCCACGTTTTACGGTGGTTATGCAGGCTATTTTCAAGACTTAGATGGGCATCTGTGGGAGATCGTCTACAACCCACATTTTAGCTGTCTATCTGCTTAATTCGACAACGCTGGTTCATCTACATCTCGCGTATGACGATCCACCACCACACTAATCATCATATCACCCTGTACGTTCACCACAGTCCGTACCGTATCCAATAGACGATCGATCGGCAGCAATATCGCAATGGCTTCTGCAGGAAGCCCAACCGATTGTAAAACCATAATCATTGTCACCATTCCAGCACTTGGAATGCCCGGTGCGCCGAGTGACGCAATCATGGCGGTTGCACAGACAATTAACTGCTGACCCAAGGTTAAATCTAAGCCCATCAAGTTAGCAATAAATAACGCAGCAGCAGCTTCATACAACGCTGTACCATCCATATTTAACTGTGTGCCCAATGGAATCACAAAACCTGCTGTTTGAGGACGTACGCCTAAATTTTCCTGCGCACATTTCATCGACAGTGGCATCGTTGCTGAACTTGAACTGGTTGCAAAAGCAGTGATTAAGGCAGCTCGTGTTCCTCTAAAAAATGCCAGTGGACTCATTTTCCCAAAAATCCAAAGCAACAGAGGTAACACCACTGCCCCATGGAAAATCGTGGTCCCTGTGACTACGGCAGCAAACTCCGCGAGGCGACTCAACACCGAAATATCTTCGGTAGCAATCAATTTAGCCAATAATGCAAAAATACCAATCGGTGCAAGCTTCATCACCCAACCGATGATCATCATCATGATGTCAAAAAATTGCTGACTGAGCTTTCTCACACTTCGAAATTTTTCACCGCCTTTGACCAAGGCCACACCTAAAAATAGGGAAAACACCACAACTGCGAGTACGTTGCCATCACTAAAGGCTTTAAACGGATTGATCAGTGTATTTTGAATAAAATTGGTAAAGAATGAACCTGCTGTGAGGGTGTCAGGACTCTGATGTTGTTGTATTGCATCTTGGAACATGACGATGTCCACGCCCTGCCCAACTTTAAAAATATGCGCACATGCTAGACCCAAGATCAGTGCCAAAGCCGTGGTGGTGACACAGCAAGCTAAGGTAATTTTCCACGTACGACTCAGCTGACCACCCGCTTGTAAATTCGATACCCCCACCACAATCGAACTAAAGATCAGCGGAACCAAGATCATTTTCAGCAAGCCAATAAAAATACTACTGGCAATCCCCAGGCCATACAGGCTGGCGGATAAAAACTGCGTCTCTGGAAACTGAATTAATAAAAAGCCAAATGCCACACCCAATATTGCGGCAATTAAAATCTGCGTATTTAAGCTCATTGTGCCTTGCATTTATCATCCTTTATTCAGGCACTATGCCATGCGCCCCACTGGGAATCGAGGAATTTTTTGTCACATGTACTGCTGCATTTCTGCAAAGCCCGAATTCAGCTCCATTCAACGTGTACCGTACCCCTAACTAGATAGCCCGAATCCGCGAGTAGCTTCATACCAAATATTGACGGACATAAAAAACCGAATCAGAAGATTCGGTTTTTTGAGTATTCACCATGTACGACTTAACACATAGTGCTCAAAGCTTACTGGGTTTCAATTTCGCGTAAACGGATCAAGCCTTCTTGTGTCGTACTACAGACCAACTCACCGTTTTGCCACATGCGACCGAAATTTAGACCACGTGAACTAGCACTGACCGTGGCATCCATGTCATAAAGCATCCATTCATCCACACGGAATGGCTTATGGAAATACATGGCATGGTCAATACTTGCACACTGTAAACTTGGTGATAAATAACTTAAACCATGTGGACGTAGTGCAGTCGTCATCAATGTAAAATCTGAATAGAATGCTGCAATGGCCTGATGTAAAGAGATGTCATCAACATCGGCTGCAATCGTGTCATGGGTACGAATATAGTGTGCATACGATGGCGCAGCAGGCTGCGGTTGGTACGGGTTTTGTGGATCAATCGGGCGAATTTCTACGTGACGGTCGCGCATAAAAGACGCACGGACGTTTTCAGGGACAAACTCCACCATCATTCGTTTTAGCTCAGCTTCAGATTTTAAATCTTCGACGGCTGGATATTCTGGCTCTGCAACTTGGTAGTTCAACCCGTCTTCTTGCTCTGCAAATGACACCATACACATAAAAATGGTTTTACCATGTTGAATCGCACGAACCTGACGACTCACAAAACTGCGTCCATCGCGAATACGATCCACTTCATAAATGATTGGTGCATTGATATCACCGCCAAATAAGAAATAGGCATGTAAAGAATGAGCAGGTCGATCTGTCGTATAAGATGCCGCACGTAGCGCCTGACCTAAAACCTGTCCGCCAAAGACACGTTTCCCGACCAAATTTCGGCTTTGCCCACGAAAAATATTTTCTTCTAATTTTTCAAGGCTGAGTAAATCAACCAACTCTTGTGTTAAGGCATTCATAACAAACCTATCTATCATTCGGGATTAAGCTAACGCAGGCAACATCAACAGATGTTTAAATATATTTTCCATTTTGCCATAAATCCAGACTAAAACCCTAAAGATTCGCTGACTGATCTGTCACCTTGCTGATGCAATATAACTGCTAAAAATACGTTTTTTAACGATAAAATCTTACAATATCTATGCAATTTGTCAGAAAATGACATACAGTTTTTAAGTACAATTATGCAGAATAGATTCCCCTCAGAATCTCTGTGGTTTGGTCATGAAAAGTAGGAGTTTGTATGTCCAAGAGCGGCTTTGGTCAGATGTATCGAAAGCTTTCGAGTAAACTGCTTGACCTTGTGGTAACACCGCATGTTTTAGGTGAAGTCCCTGTAGAACCTGTAGTGACTGAAACCGATACAGATACCGGCGTACAGACAACGAAAATTACCTGCTACGTTCTGCAAAATCATTCACGGAGTAATGCTTTAATTGTCGATGGTGAAACCCGTCGTTTAAAGCTACACCCTGCACTCGACCCAATGACTGTGGGTACGCAAACAGAAAAAGCCTCTGTGATGTTTTTACAACATCATGATGAAGACAACTTACTCAATCCACCGCCACATGCCTTTCCACCTCGTTTATTGCGTTTAATTGAGGTTTTGGAAAAAAATCCTGATGCGGATGTTGAGCTCGTTCCTGTAACCGTGCTGTGGGGTCGTGAACCCGATAAAGAAGATTCTTGGTTTAAATTATTATTTACCGATACATGGTCTACACCAAGCAAAGTGAAGCAGTTGGTCAATATTGGTTTGCACGGTCGTCAATCGTACCTTGAATTCCATGAACCACAGTCTTTGCGTCGTTTGGTTGAATATGCCAAAACTACACATCCAAACTTGTCACCTGCGACTTATATTGTCAGCACACTGAATGATTATTTAGATGCACAGCGTGAAGTAGTTTTGGGGCCGGATTTATCTGACCGTCGTAATGTGATGCACGGCCTGATCAAATCTACGGATGTGCAAGATGCGATTCGTCGTGAAAGCATTCGCAGTAAAATCAGTATGGTTGAAGCTGAACGTCGTGCGATTGGTTATTTAAATGAAATCGTTTCTGACTATTCAGCCTCAACGGTTCGTTTTGCTGACTTAGCCCTGACTCGTCTATGGACACAGCTTTATGATGGCGTCGAAGTGCATAACTTCAGTACCGTTCGTGAACTGGCCAAAGACTACGAGATCATTTACACCCCATGTCATCGTAGCCATATCGACTATTTATTATTGTCATATGTGATCTATAAGCGTGGTTTGATGGTGCCGTACATTGCTGCGGGTGATAACTTGAACATGCCATTTGTCGGGCAAATTTTACGTGGCGGCGGCGCGTTCTTTATTCGTCGTTCATTCCGTGGCAATGGTCTCTACACCACCGTATTTAAAGAATACCTCTACAGTATTTTGGCGCGTAATACACCGCTTGAATACTTCATCGAAGGTGGGCGTTCACGTACTGGTCGTTTATTACCACCGAAGACCGGCATGCTCGCCATGACTGTCCATGGTCATTTACGTAATCCAGCCAAACCGATCGTGTTCTTACCGACCTATATTGGTTATGAGCGTTTAATGGAAGGTGCGACCTACGTTGGTGAAATGAATGGTAAGCCAAAAGAAGGCGAATCAATCATCGGGATTATGAAAACACTGCGTAAGATCGAACGTATTTTCGGTAAAGTTCATTTGAACTTTGGTGAGCCGGTTTTCCTTGATGATATGTTGAAACAGCATAATGCAAGCAACATCAAAATCGAGAAAAATGACGACCCAATTCCGCCAGAAGTTTCGGATGCCATTAACAGTTCTGCACACGTGATTTTAGAAAATATTAACCGTGCAGCAGTGGTGAACCCAGTTTCATTGCTTTCACTGATTTTATTGGCAACATCTAAACACACTTTAGATGAAGAGATTTGCATTAAGCAGTTAGATACCTATCGCGATCTTTTAAATGCCTTACCTTACGATGAGCGCATGCAAGTAACACCGCTGTCAGGTAAAGAAATCATTGCTTATGGTTTAAAACTCAAGCTGATCAAACGTGTTAATCATGTCCTTGGCGATATTATTGCCATTGCTGATAATCAAGCGGTGCTGTTAACCTACTTCCGTAACAACATCCTGCACGCATTTATTTTGCCATCACTCATTGCCGCTTTGGTTGAACATAATGGTTCTATTCGCCGTGGTGATTTAATTAATGTCATTCGTACACTGTATCCGTTCTTAAAAGCTGAGTTATTCCTTAAATGGAATGATGAAGAACTTAAAGATCAAATCTGTGCGTATGCTGAAGTACTGATCAAAGCCAAGCTAATTTCTGAAGATGCAGAAGGCAACCTGATCTCCCCTGCGCCTAACTCAGAGCAGCACAATCAGTTAGTGGTCTTGGCTGCACCTGTGATGCAAAGTCTAGAGCGTTACTACATGACTTTGGCTTTAATCACACAACGTGGTTCAGGCAACATCTCAACCCGTCAGGTTGAAGAACTCAGCCACTTGGTTGGTCAACGTCTGTCTGTGTTGTATGAATTTAACTCGCCAGAGTTCTTTGATAAGGCATTGTTCCAAAGCTTTATTAAAGTCTTAACCCAACAAGGTTATATCAGTACCAATGAAAACAACGCCATTGTGTTTGATGAAAATTTCCAAAATGTTGCGCAATATGCCAACCTCGTTTTGGATGATGTGACACTGCAAATGTTGCAACACATTACGACCTTTAGTGATGAAGAGTTAAAAGAAGCACTTGATAAAGTGGCTGCTGAACAAGCCAAAAAACGCTTGAAACGTAAGAAGAAATAAACCGTTCTGATTTTTTCGCCATAAAAGCGGAAGAAGATGAGCAAAATCAGGGACAAGTTGTAAAAAGCTTGTCTCTATTTTTTGGACTATACAAAAGTATTTAATATTTTCTTTTTTAAAATTAAAGTATGTATATTCCAAAATTTTGGAGTTCCATTGGCTAGTGGTTTATTGCCTTTAAATTCATCGATATAAATAATATCAAAGTCCGCATCAAACAATTGTTTAAGTTCTTCCTGTTCAAAACCTATAAATTTTTCAGAAAAATTATTTACCCAATCATCATCTTTTCCTAACAGTTGTATGAGTAAGATGCCTTGCTCACCTAAGGATTCCTGCATTTTCTTTAAAACACTTTCAAGCGAATCCGTAGAACAAAAAAATAAACTGAATAAAGCAATAATTAAACTAGCTTTAGGAAAGCTATAGTCTTCAAAGGCCTGATTAGAAAATAAAAAATTCTTATTGTCTTTAAATTTACTTAGACAGATATTTTTAGCTTCAACAGTTGGATCAAATGCATATACTTTAAAATGATGACGGAGTAGAAATGATGATTCATTTCCTGCACCACAACCACAATCAATCGCGATCTTTGGTAAATTCTCAAAATAACTCAAAGCTTTTTCCAAAATCGGTCTATGGGGTAGATTCTGAGTAAGTTCAGCAAATGATTTTGTCATTATTTAATTTTTAGCCTTTGAGATCCATTCGAAAATTTGAACAACCCATGTTGTAAAATACCTATCTTATTCATTTATAGAATTTTTTTTAATACTCACAAAGCTGCACTGAAATTTATACGTCACACCAATTTTACACTACACATCACAATCAATCGTGCGCCAACTTAAAACCACTCTCCATCATCCGCGTTGCATAAAGCTTTTTCCCTGTTTCTGCTTCGCTCTCTAAAACCAATTCGGGTAAATGCATAGCTCTTTGCAATTCCAAGATTCGCTCATGCAAGGGTTGAGGTTGATTATTAGTACAAATATATGATTTTTCATGATGTTCCACGTGAAGTAGATGACACAGAAATTTTGCCAAATCATCGATATGTATTCGATTTGACCAATGGATATTGGGATAGCGATGAGTCGTTTCTGCCAGTTTCTGCATTCGTGTTGTCGATGTGCCATAAATCCCAGATGGACGTACAATCACGCATTCGGTAGGAAATGCTTGTGAGTAGCGATGCTCCATTTCGCGTAACAACATCCCCTGCTCATCGATCGGTTGTGGCACAGTGTCATCATCAATGCGCTCCCCCGCATGCTCACCATAGACACGAGTGGACGACACCACGATTAAACGTTGTATTGGATGATGTGCTAATGCTTGAACAATTGGCTGTACAGAATCGACATAAGTGTGTCGGTAAACATCCACAGCATTGCATTGAGCATGACGTGCAGGAGCCAAAAGAACATAGACAGCATCAATCGGTTGAACCTGCGACAAATCCAGTTGGTGAATATCTTGGATTAAATGTTCTGCAAAATCATCCTCTTTCGCACTACGACTCACTGTGGTAATTTGGTGACCTTGCTGAAATAATTGTTTAGCAACACGTTGCGATGTTTTACCATAACCGATAAATAGAATATGCATCAAACGACCTATTCTCAGAACTGATCCATTTAGATCATATAAACCGAAGTTGAGGGGACATGGCTGCCGTCCATCAATTGCAAGGGGTTGGCAATGCCGCCGCTGCTTTACTTGAAAAACTAAATATTTTCACGACAGATGATCTTTTGTTTCATCTGCCACGCGACTATGAAGATCGTAGCACGATCATCCCCATGAACCAATTAACCGTGGGCCGCAGTTATTTACTAGAAGGCACGGTCAAAAATATCGACTTCCCACCCGGTAAGCGTAAATCGATGGCCGCCCTACTAGATGACGACTGTGGCAAAGTTACTTTACGTTTTTACCATATCTATAAAGGCATTACTGATCGGGTAAAACCGGGCAATCGTTTACGGATTTTTGGTGAAGTCCGTGTTGGTGCTCGTGGCTTAGAAATGTATCATCCTGAACTACAGGTGATTACTGAACACACGCCTTTACCACAAACCCAACTCACTGCGATTTACCCCGCAACCGAAGGCTTAACGCAGTCCAAACTGCGTGAATATGTCAAACAAGCACTACAGTTATATAGTGATGACTTACCTGAATTATTGCCGGAAAAATTCACCAATGGCTATGCCCTAAAACAAGCACTGGACTATATTCATCACCCCCCTGTCGATGCCAATATGTTGCAACTCAGCCAAGGTTCTCATCCTGCACAGCAACGTTTAATTTTCGAAGAATTGGTTGCCCATCAGGTCAGTTTGCTCAGCCGCCGTGCTTATATTCAACAAATCGAAGCACCGTCATTCTCTGCAAGTAAGAACTTCACCAAACAACTTTTAAGTACGCTGCCATTTGAAATGACTGGCGCGCAAAAGCGGGTTTCAAAAGAAATCGCCAAAGATTTAAAACAAAACAAGCCCATGCTACGTTTAGTTCAAGGTGATGTAGGTGCAGGTAAAACCCTAGTCGCAGGCGTGGCTGCCTGTCATGCGCTCGAGGAAGGTTGGCAAGTGGCCATGATGGCGCCAACAGAAATTTTGGCCGAACAGCATTATCTAAATTTCAAAAAATGGTTTGAGCCTATGGGTCTAACCGTGTCTTGGCTTTCCGGCAAGCAAAAAGGTAAAGCTCGAGCTGCTGCAGAACAAAGTATTCAAGATGGTTCAGCCAATTTAGTGGTCGGCACACATGCTTTATTTCAAGACAATGTACAATTTGCCAAATTGGGTTTAGTGATTATTGATGAACAACACCGTTTTGGCGTCGATCAGCGTTTGGCGCTACGGAACAAAGGTCTCAATGGCATGACACCGCATCAACTGGTGATGACGGCAACCCCTATTCCTCGTACCTTGGCCATGTCGGCTTATGGCGATTTAGACACCTCCGTCATTGATGAACTGCCACCCGGTCGTACACCGATTCAAACAGTCACTATTCCACTTGACCGTCGTGAAGAAGTGCTACAGCGGATTGCCAGCAATTGTGCTGAAGGTAAACAAGCCTATTGGGTCTGTACCTTAGTGGAACAATCAGAAACTTTAGATGCTCAGGCCGCTGAAGCGACTTTTAATGAAATTAAAGAACGCTTTCCAGACCTCAATATTGGTCTGGTTCACGGCAAAATGAAGGCCGATGAAAAACAAGCAGTGATGCAGCAATTTAAAAATAATGAATTGCAATTACTGATTGCAACCACAGTGATTGAAGTCGGTGTTGACGTCCCGAATGCCTCAATCATGGTGATTGAAAATGCAGAGCGTTTAGGGCTTTCACAATTGCATCAGCTACGTGGTCGTGTAGGACGTGGTGCAAAAGCCAGTTTCTGTGCCTTGCTGTATAAAAATCCCTTATCGCAAAATGGGCAAGAGCGTTTACGCATCATGCGAGAGACCAATGACGGCTTTATTATTGCTGAAAAAGATTTGGAAATTCGCGGCCCCGGTGAGCTCCTCGGCACTAAACAAACAGGCGATATGGGCTTTCGTGTAGCAAAATTAGAGCGCGATGACCATTTACTCAATCAGGCTCACTATGTGGCTCAACAAGTCCTGAATGACTATCCTGCACAGGCTCAAGCGCTTTTAAAACGATGGCTGCCGGAAGCTCCTCGATACGCCTATGTATAATAATTATTAGGATGACAGATCGATCATCCTAATTATACAGATTGGCTTGAACCAATAAGCTTGTCGAACAGGTTGCTGTGGTGTTGTGATTGCACTTCACCACGAACTGTGCAAAATACTCAAAAAAGAACGATTAGAATAAAAACATGCTCCAATCTATCCAACACCTCATCCAAAAAGGAATACAGAGCGTTTCCCCTTGCCTGCTCTGCGGTATCGATCGACAACAACATCATTCGCTTTGTACCGACTGCTGGGCACAACTGCCTTGGTTTAAACAAGCGGTTGATCGCCATGAACACAGCATCTCTTGTGCCTTTTACTATGATTTCCCTATAGATCGCATCATTCAAAGCTATAAGTATGAGCAACAATTGCACTATCAAAATTTACTGGCACAGAGCCTTTTAAGCTTGCGCTTAGCTAGGGTTCAAGCCATCGTCCCCATGCCTATTTCAGTAGAACGCCTTAAAGACCGTGGGTATAACCAAATGCTGCTCGTTGCACACATGATGGCAAAGCAATTGCGCATCCCTGTTTGGCAACCAGTGATTCGTCAAGCACAGCACGCTCAAAAAGGTTTAAGTCGGCTAGAACGCCTAGAAAATATCGAACAGCAATTTATTATCAACCCAACCGAAAAACGCCGTTTCCGTAAAGTCCTCATCATTGATGATGTGGTGACCACGGGGAGTTCAATCCATGCATTAAGTGAGCTGTTACATCAGCTACATTGCACGCAGGTATATGCCGCATGCATTGCTGCGGCACAGCCTTAGTTTCAAACATCAACCACTAATAAAGAAACTGAGCAAGCGAAGCGGTTTAGCTTTCAGCAAGAGATCGCGCCTGCTGCTTCACCCAAGGAATCACCACCTCACGTGTTAAAGGTGCAAGTTTTGTTTGTGTATCATCCAAGCTGACCCATTGCATCGCTGCAATTTCCGCATCAATTTTCGGTTCACCTTGCAACTGGACCAGATAGACATAACTCACCAGTAGATGATCGACTTCGTTCGCAGCAGCCGTTTCAAAACGACCAATGAATTGCTCAATCTGCGCAGCGCAGCCAATTTCTTCCTGAATTTCACGCAGCATGGTGATTTCAGGAGCTTCATTGGGTTCTAATTTTCCACCCACTTGCATAAAGAATGCCGTGTGTTTTTTACGAACCACTAAAAGTTCATACTGTTCATTTAAAATAATGGCTGCGGCAACGGTTATGATTTTCATCAATTTTGTTCCAAATCCGCAATAAAAGCTGTACGTTCAACCATGCCCCACTTCGGCTCTGGCGCAGTGAAATATTGAAACTTTTCAACAATCGTTTCAATATTATCTTCTGCAATTAAGCATTCGATAAAACGTGGATGGGTAAAGCCTTTTTCTGCAGTTGTTTTCAGAAAATTCAATAAATCGTCATAAAAACCATCTACATTGAGAAAGGCACATGGCTTTAAATGAATGCCCAATTGAGCCCACGTCCACTGCTCAAAAATTTCCTCTAAAGTCCCTGCTCCACCTGGAATCGCCACAAAACCATCCGAGAGTTCAGACATTTTGGTTTTCCGTTGTTGCATATTTTCTACCACATGCAATTCGGTTAAATCTGGATGTGCCAATTCTTTATCGACCAAGACTTTTGGAATCACCCCAATGACTTGCCCACCTGCACGCAAAGCACTATCTGCCACAACACCCATCAAACCTGAACGACCACCACCATAGACCAGTATGATGCCTTGTGCCGCTAAATGACGACCGACTTTTTCAGCCACCTGTAAATAGGCAGGATTGTTACCAAGGGCGGAACCACAGAAAATTGCGATAGATTTCATTTATAATCACCATCAGATCAGGAACGCTATGCTGGAAAAATCAACTTTAAACAGATTTTTTCATAAAATAAGCATTAGAACAGTGTTTTTCAGCAAATCCTTGTCTAAAATACACCCATTCATTTTTAACTTACTGCGCAAGGGGAAAAGACAACATGCTTGAAGCCTTTTACGCCACAGAGCGCGGTAGCCTGGAAGATGTCACCATCAATGGTGACTTCGATTTACATCAGGATTTAGTCTGGCTCGATCTCATTGCCCCGTCTCAGGAAGAGCAGCAATGGATTATGGATGCCTATGATCAAAATTTACCTACATTAAAATCATTAGAAGATATTTCGTCGAGTGCACGATTCTACCGTGATGACGACGGTATTTTGCACATCAGCACCTATTTTTTAACGAAAAATAAAAATTTTCAGGTCGATGGCGAACCCGAAGAAAATGCTAGCACCTTAGCTACCGTACAAACGGTTGCCTTTATTTTGCATAAAGAGCGCTTATTCACTTTACGGGGTGAAAAGCTGGTGGCTTTCCGTGCCTTTCGTGCCCGCGCGCGTCGTAACGATTATGAAATTGACTATAAAGATCCAACTTGGATTTTATTGGGTCTTTTAGAAGCCAAACTCGATGAACTTGCGGATATCTTGGAAGATATCCACAAGGACTTAGAAAAATATTCCACAGAAGTGCTGAATAACCGTCATCGTGAGATGATTTTAGACTTAGATGACATGATTACCCGACTTGCACATTTAGAAGATATGCTCGGGAAAGCTCAGCTGTGTCTGATCGACTTACGTCGTGTTCTCACCTTCCTGTCACGTCCTCGCGCCTTGGGCAGTCATATTTATGATGCCGACATCCGAGAACTCAGTGAAGACGTGCGCTCTCTTGTTGAGCATGATGCCTTCTTGTTCCAAAAGGTTCGATTCTTACTGGATACCACTTCTGGGTTCATTAACACCGAACAGAACGATACGATTCGTCGATTCTCGATTTTACCAAGTATGCTTGCGCCACCGATGTTAGTAGCTAGCGTCTATGGAATGAACACCGATGTACTGCCCTTCGCGCATGGTACAACCAGTTTTATCGTGGTCAGCTTAATCATCGTGGCATTCTTTATTGGCCCATTGATGTACTTCCGCTGGAAGAAATGGATTTAATCCGTTCCTATTGCGTAGACTTGCGAGAGTTTCTTGTCCCGCTAAAATAAAAAAAAGCACCTTACGGTGCTTTTTTTATTTAGATCAATTGCAAGTCATGCTCAAGATGACAAGCTTGAATAATCTTCATCATTTTTTCAGGGACTGCTTTAAACTGCAAACCTTGCGCTTTTGGCGTTTGACGTAACCAACGGACCAAAACAGCTAAAGCCAAAGTACTGCCATGCTCAAGCTCAGCAAGATTGACCACCAAGGGAAAAGCTTGCTGTTGTTGAATCAATTTCAAGCCGTCTTGATAATACAATTCGGCATTGTTGTAATCGATTTTGCCTGAAACCATCAATTCTTGTTGATGAAGTTTAATCACACATCACCTATCTTATTTTTTCTTGTCTAATGCAGCATCAGCATCAGGTTTGAAGTTCGCAATTGCTTTATCAATGTTACCGCCATTACGTTTTACAGTCGCCGCAAACTGATTACGGAATTGTAAGCCTAGATCGATACCCGAAACGTTGATATTACGGATTTTCCATTGTGAACCTTTATCCGCCAACTGGAAAGAGACTGGAATTTTTTCACCGTTGTTATGGAAATCAATCGTTACAACAGGGTTCTTACTGTTCGACGCTTTATATGGACGCATGCTATACGTTTGGTTACTAAACTTGGCAAAAGCTGAACCATAGTTTTCGATCAGCGTTGCACGGAAGTTACGTTCAAACTGCGCACGTTGAGCCGCTGAGCTGTATTGATTCGTTGCATACGTACCCATCACGATACGTGTGAACGCTTGTGAATCGATGTACGGGTCTAAGTTTTGACGAACAATCGCTTTCACAGCCGCAGGGTTATTTTGTAGTTTTGCGTGGTCTGCTTTTAAACGTGTAATGAGGCCATCAGCCACTTTTTTTACAAATGCAGGTGGTGCTTCGCTTGGAGCAGCAAAAGCTGTACCTGCCATCATAGTTGATAAGATACTTGCTGTAAGCGTATGTTTTAACAATGTGTTCACTTAATTTCTCCTAAAAATTATTCAACAAATGCAGGTTCGTCTGCCGTTGTTGTGTCAGCAGCTTCTGTTTTTTGTTCAGCATCTGCTGTGTTGTCAGATTTGTTCCCTGCACCACCGGTCACAAATTTAGACACCAAATCTTCGATTTCCATCGTACCTTGGGTATTACCAATTTGGTCACCACGTTTTAAGAAGTTGACACCACCACCCGGTACAATTTTCAAATATTTCTCGCCCAATAAACCATTGGTTGCCACCATAATGTAAGCATCTTCATCGATATTGGTGATGGATTTCATGTTAGCAATCAGTTGCTGTTCCATTTCTTTTTGTTTCGCAGGTGTTGCTGCTTCATAGTCTGATGTGTAACGCAGTTCTTCGAGTGCATTCTTTTGCACTTCTTTTAACTGTTCTGCGTTATAAGAGGTTAATGAGCCATCCATAATCAGATGTGCTGTCACTAAGCGCGTCACAGGATCGAGTTTCAATGATTCCACTTGACCAACTTTGACACCACTTAAGGTCACTTTGGCACGGGGTTTAATCCCGTTTACATTTTCAAATGTCGCGGTCAATTCATAACTGTCTTCAATGTTATTGCCGACCAAACCACTCACACGCATCGCCAAGAAGAAAATAGCGATAGCAAACAGAATGACAAAAAAACCGACGGCCAGTTCACTCGTACGTGATTTCATTAAATACCTCCGAACATGACCGCAGTCAACACGAAATCTGAACCTAAAACACACAACGAAGAATACACGACAGTACGCGTGGTCGACGTTGCAATACCTTCTGAAGTTGGGACACAGGCATAACCCTGATAGACCGCAATCCAAGTACAAATTAATGCAAAAACAAAACTTTTGATGATGGTGCCATTAAAGACATCTTTAAAGAATTGCACACTGTTCTCAATGCCACTCCAATAAGAGCCTTCATCCGCACCCAGAAAATCAACACCCACCAATTTACCGCCCATGATGCCGACCGCAGCGAAAATCACCGACAACATTGGTAAGCTAAAAATACCGGCCCAAAGTCGAGGCGAGATCACTCGTTTTAATGGATCGACCCCGATCATTTCCATACTCGACAACTGCTCAGTGGCTTTCATCAAACCAATTTCAGCCGTCAAAGCAGAGCCTGCACGACCTGCAAAGAGTAAAGCCGCCACCACAGGTGCAAGTTCACGCAGTAACGTCAGTGCAACGGCGGTGCCGAGCATCGCTTCACTACCAAAGGTCGACAGAATGCTATACATCTGCAAACCCAGTACCGAGCCAATAAATAAGCCAGATACCACAATAATTAGTAATGAAAGCACACCAACACGGTACATCTGATAAATAAATAATTTCACGCCAAGTAAAGTCGGCATGGAAAAAAGAATCTGCAGCAACATAATGGTTGCTACGCCGATTCCTCGAACACGTTCAATGACGCGTCTACCTAATGCGGCAATAGCATTCATGAACGAACCTCATGATTTAAATAGGGCTGATGACTGAATTGATAATCGACCGGACCTTCTACCGAACCCGTCAAGAACTGCTTCACAAAAGGCGAAGCATGTGCTTTTAACTGCTCAGGTGTTCCCTCGCCCTGCACTTTCCCTTCAGCCACAACATAGATGTAATCTGCAATTGATAATGTTTCAGCCACATCATGCGAAACAATAATCGTGGTTAGATCTAAAGCTTCACGTAGCGAACGAATCAAGCGAGTTAAAACCCCCATCACAATCGGGTCTTGCCCTGCAAAGGGTTCGTCATACATGATCAGCTCAGGATCGAGTGCAATTGCACGGGCCAAAGCCACACGACGATTCATACCACCTGAAAGTTCAGAGGGCATCATTTTTTCTGCACCACGTAAACCAACAGACTCTAATTTCAACGCAACAATTTCAGCGATCAAATGCTTTGGCAACTTGGTATGCGCACGAATTGGAAAGGCTACGTTTTCATATACCGACATATCGGTAAATAATGCGCCGCTCTGAAACAGCATCCCCATACGCGCACGCGCAGCGAAGAGCTCCTGACGTGACATCTGTGCAATGTCCTGCCCATCAAGCAACACTTCTCCATTATCGGGAGTCAATTGACCACCAATTAAACGGAGTAAAGTCGTTTTACCTGTACCAGATGGACCCATAATTGCAGTGATCTGACCACGACGAATTTTTAAACTGACATTGTCATAAATGACGCGCTCTCCTCGCTTAAAACTCAGGTTTTTCACTTCGATCAGTGCCTGAGTCTGAGAAGACGTTTGATTATTCATAGCTGAGGATTTTCCTGCATTTTTTTCAGCATGCATACTATAAAGGATTGAAGTTTAAAATGTTACCATTGCATGAGCGCATATCCCTGCATTCCATCAGGTAAATTGTTTTTTATTATTAATGCGATTTTATAGAGGGTGTTTTCAACCCAATAGAAGAATTTAGTTAAAATAATTGTATATATAGTAAACGATATTACACAATAAGAGTGTCAAACCGATATAAGGCATAAGTACCTCGATCATCACTGTACGCATATTTGCCAACGCGTTTCCGTTCATATTAATTATCATTAAACACATAAAGTTTGATCAAGTATACATTTTTCTGATTAAAAAGCTAATTTAAATCCATAAAAAAAACCGGTGTTTCCACCGGTTTTTTCGATATTTCTTTCGAAATTCAATTAGTCATTGAATTTACGACGTGGACGGTCTTCACCGAAAGTGCGTTCGCCACGTGGTTTATCATCACCGAAACGTTTTGGACGGTCATCGCCGAAACGTTTTGGACGATCTTCACCAAATGAACGTTGAGGACGGTCACCGTTGAATTCACGACGTGGACGATCTTCACCAAATGAACGTTTTGGACGATCGCCATAACCTTCACGAGCTGGTTTATAATCTACACGGTTACCACGGTTGTCATCGTTAGAACGACGGTCAAAACCACCTTCACGACGTGGACGATCGCTGTTAAATTCGCGACGTGGACGATCTTCAAAACCGCCTTCACGACGTGGACGATCGTTGTTAAATTCACGACGTGGACGATCTTCGAAACCGCCTTCACGACGTGGACGATCGTTGTTAAATTCGCGACGTGGACGATCTTCGAAACCACCTTCACGACGTGGACGATCGTTGTTAAATTCGCGACGTGGACGATCTTCGCCACCGAATGAACGACGTTCGCCATCACGGTTGCCTTCACGACGTTTGAAGTTTGATTCACCTTCAAAACGACGACCGCCACCGAAACCACCACGACCACCGCGACCGCCATCACGACGACCACGACCGCCATCACGGCTACCACGTGCAGGAGGTGGAGATGGCTCAAGACCTTCAATTTCAGATACATTTAAACGTGCATCTAAGAAGTCTTCTAAAGCACGAATTTTACCGCGTTCACGGTAAGTCGCTAAAGTAATCGCGTTACCAGTACGGCCCGCACGACCTGTACGACCAATACGGTGTACATAGTCTTCGTTCTTCATTGGAAGACCGAAGTTAATTACGTGAGAAATAGTTGGTACGTCTAGACCACGTGCAGCAACGTCAGTCGCAACTAAGATTTTTGCACGACCTTCACGAATGCTACGTAAACGACGGTTACGTACAGTTTGTGGCATTGCACCGTGAAGAGCGACAACTGAGTGACCTGCTTCTGCAAGTTCTTCAGCCAACATATCTGTATCTTCTTGGGTAGATGCGAATACAACTGCTTGATCTACAGACTCATCAGATAACCAGTGAGTCAAAAGTTTTTTCTTGTGTTCGAAACCGTCAGTCCAGTGAAGAGTCTGAGTAATGTCAGTATTTGTAGAGTGACCAGTTTCAATCGCAATACGCTGTGGATCATTCATCATGCGTTCTGCAAGTGTAATGATACGCGGCGCAAATGTTGCAGAGAACATTAATGTTTGTTTACGGTTAGCAGCCAAGTCGCTGATCGCTTCTAGGTCTTCAGAGAAACCTAAGTCAAGCATACGGTCAGCTTCGTCAACGATTAACGCATCAACGTTGTCTAGTTTAATTTGACGACGGTTAACCAAGTCAAGTAAACGACCTGGAGTCGCTACGACAACTTGTGCACCTTTAAGCTGTTGAATTTGTTTACCGAAAGGCATACCACCCATAATTGCAGCAATACGAACACCTTTCATATGACGTACTAAAGCAATTGCGTCTTGGCTAACCTGTTGAGCCAATTCACGTGTAGGGCAAAGTACAAGAATAGACGGTGCAGTTACCGCTTTCATACGCTCTTTGAAAGACATCAAAGTGTCTTGACCAGCCAAAGCATTCACAGTTGGGAGTAAGAATGCAGCAGTTTTACCAGAACCAGTTTGGCTTGATACAAGAAGGTCTTTACCTTCTAATGCAGCTGGAATTGATTGTTCTTGCACTGGAGTCGGAGTAGTAAAACCTAGACCTTGTAATGCTAGTTGTAACGACTCATGTAAAGGAAAATCAGCAAAAGTTTTGCTCATAGAGTATTTCACCCCAAAAATGGGTGCTCCATTAAAAATATAAATTCAGATGGACATCGGCAAAAAGCGGCACAGCAAAAAACGCTGAAAATATAGAATCAGCGGCGATCCGAGAACGACGATGTGTATAACGCACACATGATTACAGCCGCAACCTGAAGGAATCGCTTAGCGATTGGGTGGGGCGCGAAATATCGTCCTCTCTTTGGACCGGAACGCGCATACACAATGATAGAAGAGAATGTTCAGGTAATGAACGAAATTTAGTGCGTGCGGGGATTATAGCAGAAAGTTTTTAAATGTCACCTGTTTTAGTCAACTTCAGAATATTTTTTGTAAGAAGCTTTAAATCATAGGTGTTTAAGCCATTATTTTTGACCGATTAGACAAAAATAAAGCCCTCATAAAGAGGGCTTTATTTCATTATTCTGTCAATAAACTCGAACTAAGCGTTCTATTATTTAGCAGCTTCACCCCAAGCTGGAACTACAGCTTGCATAAGTGGTTTAAGCATTTTCATAGAACATGCAAGTACTTGACCATTGTCCATTGAGTCGTTACCACCACGAGCATCAACCACAGTACCACCCGCTTCTTTCACAATAAGTTCACCCGCAGCGATGTCCCATGGTTTCAAACCAAGTTCGAAATAACCATCGAAACGACCAGCAGCAACATATGCTAGATCAAGAGCAGCAGAACCTGAACGACGGTATTGAGCACCGGCTTCAGTCACATTTAACAATGAGTTGAAATGGTTTTTCGCATAAGAAACCACTTCGCCATTACGAATTTTACGATACGCATGACCCACTGAAAGGAAAGTGTTTTCTAAGCTGTCTTTTACATTTACACGAATACGGCGTTGGTTCATCATCGCACCGCGACCACGGCTTGCAGAGAACAACTCATCTTTCACAGGGTCATAAATAACACCGTGCTGAGTTACACCTTTATGTTGAACTGCGATAGAGATGCAGAAATGTGGAACACCATTAACGAAGTTTAATGTGCCATCAAGTGGGTCGATGATCCAACACCAATCAGCGTCGTGACCTTTGCCTTCTTGAAGACCAAACTCTTCGCCTAGGAAACTGTGATTTTTATAGCTTTTACGTAGGGTATCGATAGTCAATTGTTCCAAATAACGGTCTACACGCGTTACTGGACCATCAATTCCTTTTTCTTCGACTTGTAGATCGAGTTTATGACGATTTTGATGCGCTTTTAAAAGCTCTTGACCAACTAATTGAGCCGCACGCGCAGCCATAACCACCATAGGTTCCATTGAACACCCACTACAAATTTGAAGATACTGATAAAGAATAATGCATAAAAGCCCTTATATCTTATCAAATATAAGGGCTTTTAGGGAAAAAATGTTTCTAAAAATTAGAAATTCAACAAACCACTGTTTGCTTATGTTTTAGCCAGCTCTGTGTCACTGAAGCGCCAATGCCTTCAGCATCCAGTCCAGCCTGATGCAACATTTGAGCATGTGTTGCTTGATGCATGAACTCGTCAGCCAAACCTAAATTCAGCACAGGCTTAACCACGCCTGCTTGGGCTAAATATTCATTTACTGCACTGCCCGCACCCGCCATGACGGCATGCTCTTCAACTGTCACAAATAGTTGCGTACTTGCTGCGATTTGATCGATCAACTGTGTATCTAATGGCTTCACGAAGCGCATATTAATCACACGTACAGCCACATCTAGCTTTGTCGCTAAAGCCTGCCCTGCCTCTAGTGCCGCTTGAACACGACTACCAAAAGCCAGTATAGAAATGGTGTCATCTTGCTGATCATTGAAGTTTGCAACAATTTCACCACGGCCAATTTCAAGCTCAGTCATCTCTTGCTGAATCTCAACACCCAGTCCATTACCACGTGGGTAACGTACCGCCGCTGGGCCTTTATACAAATAAGCCGTATGCAACATTTGACGACATTCATTTTCGTCTTTCGGCGCCATGATCACCATGTTTGGCACGGTACGCATAAAGGCATAATCATATGCACCGGCATGCGTTGGGCCATCTTCACCAACCAAACCTGCACGGTCGATACCAAATGTCACGTCGAGATTTTGCAAAGCAACGTCATGAATCAGTTGGTCATAACCACGTTGTAAGAAGGTTGAATAGATTGCAACAACCGGTTTTACCCCTTCACAGGCCATACCCGCAGCCAAAGTCACCGCATGTTGTTCTGCAATGGCAACATCAAAGAAACGCTCAGGGAACTGCTTGGCAAATTGCACCATGCCTGAGCCTTCACACATCGCAGGAGTAATCGCCAATAAACGATCATCCTGTGCAGCTTCATCACATAACCACTGACCAAAAACATCTGAATATTTCGGTGCAGTTGCCACTGCAGCAGGTGCATTCACTTTACTGATGGCATGGTATTTGATTTGATCTGCTTCGGCAGGTGCAAAGCCTTTACCTTTTTTGGTATAGACATGCACTAAACGTGGGCCTCTGCGTTTTTTTAAGGCTTCAAACACATGTGTCAATTGTTCAACATCGTGCCCATCAAAAGGACCAAAGTAGTCAAAGCCAATGGCTTTAAATAGGTTGTCTGCAGCATCGGTCGCAGCACAATGTAGGCGTGAGTTATACGCCCATTCAGGATGAGGTTGAATATAGGCTTCGCCATTTTCAGAAATATTCACCGATTGACCACTTTCCCAAATCGCAGCCAAATGCTTAGCAAAACCACCAGTACTGCATGAGATCGACATATCGTTGTCGTTCAATACCACCATGAGGTCAGCATTGTGTGCCACCGCATCGTTCATGGCTTCAAAAGCCATGCCCGCTGTCATCGCGCCATCACCCACGATTGCAACCACATGACAGGGATCTTGCTTGAAGCGACGTGCCAATGACATCCCAAGACCAGCAGAAATCGCGGTTGATGAATGGCCTACACCGAAGGTGTCAAATTCAGATTCTTCACGGGCAGGAAACGCAGCCAAACCATCTTTGGCACGAATCGTCACTAATTGTTCACGACGACCGGTCAAGGCTTTATGCGGATAGGCTTGATGACCCACATCCCAAATCAGACGATCACGTGGCGTATCAAAACAGTAATGCAATGCCACGGTTAATTCGATCACCCCAAGATTGGCACCAAAATGCCCACCACTTTGTCCGGCCGCATACAAAATAAATTGACGTAACTCATCCGCCACTTGCTCTAATTGGCTGCGCTCGAGTAAACGAAGTTGTTGAGGATGGTTAATCGTATCCAGCAACGGTGTTACAGGGCGTTGAAATGGTATTTCTTTATACAGCATAATGTGGCAAAGCCTTCTAAAGCCTGGCAAATTCCTAAGCTCGGTCTAAATGGGTAACTCGATCATATCGTCGAATTGTATCACCTTACAATCAGCCAAACTTGTAGCGATGTAATTTTTAGCAATGATCTCGCTGGGGAGATTTTGAATGAGTCAGATTATCCTGAATAATCTTCCTATTTATCAACTATTATCGTTCGCTTTATACAAAAAAGAAAATGTTCTGCATAAATTCGTCGTTGCAATTCTACCAATGTCCAAGCATTACGCTATACTTTAGCCAATTTATAATCGAATAAACGGGTTAAGCAGTGCCTATAGAATTTGTCGCAACGTCAAGATTACCGACCGCTTTTGGTGAATTCAATATTACGGTTTTTCAGGATCCTGAAACCGGTGAAGAACACGTCGCACTCTCTAAAGGACTAGAACAAGCTCCCACTGAACCTGTTTTAGTTCGTATCCACTCCGAATGCCTCACCGGTGATGCCTTCGCTTCACTCAAATGTGACTGCGGCCCACAGCTTCAAGCGACCCAAAAATTAATTAATGAAGCAGGTCAAGGGGTGATTTTATATTTACGCCAAGAAGGTCGCGGTATTGGCTTGACCAATAAAATTCGTGCTTACGCCCTACAAGACCAAGGCCATGACACAGTGGATGCCAATTTATTATTGGATCTTCCTGCCGATGCACGTCGTTATGATATGTGCCCTATCATGTTGAATCATCTCAACATTACGGCTGTGCGTCTCATTACCAATAACCCGTTAAAAATTGAAGCGCTACAAGAGCAAGGCGTGAATGTCGTTGATCGCGTTCCGCTGACTGTGGGTTTAAATCCCTTTAACGAACAATATTTAAAAACCAAACATGATCGTATGTCGCATATGTATCAAAAGGACGATTTTTAAAAATCCTTTAAATTCTCCATAAATTAATCCCTCCAAACCTCCCTTTACAAAAGGGAGGCTTCCCCCTCTTTATTAAAGAGGGGTTAGGGAAAATTCAAATCGTCATCGAAAAAATACGATTTTCAGGAACACGACGTTTTAATCGTAAATCAAAAGCCATGCAGATATTGCGAACAAAAGGCTTGCCTGCGTCACGCACCTGAATGTGCTGATCAAAAATCTCGAGCAAGCCATCTTCTTGCATTTCAGCCAATTGCGCTAATACGTCATCAAGCTCAGTAAATTGCATTTCTGGACCTGCCCAAGAAGTTTGGAAACTACACATCAAATTAAGAATATGTTTACGGATGATTAAGTCTTCATCTGTCAGCACATGCCCCCGATAAACTGGAATTTCATTCGCTTCTAAACGTGCATAATAGTCTTCAATTTTCTTTTCATTTTGCGCAAAGCTATACCAACTGTCACTGATCGAAGATAAGCCTAGACCAATCATTACTTGGGTTTTCGATGCGGTATAGCCCATAAAATTACGGTGCAAACTGCCCTGCTGAAAAGCTTGATACATCGGATCTTGGGTTAATGCAAAATGATCCATCCCAATTTCATGATAGCCATGCGCTAGTAACTTTTTTTTACCCTCTTCATAGCATTGGCGCTTTAAATCATCTTTCGGGACATCAGCATCTTTAAAACCACGCTGACCATTGCCCTTAATCCACGGCACATGTGCATAGCTATAAAAGGCTAGACGATCTGGCATCAAACGAGTGGTCTGTTCAATGGTATGCAACACATCGTTTAAATCCTGAAATGGCAGACCAAAAACCAAATCATGTGAAATAGAGGTATAGCCAATATCACGTGCCCACTGTGTTACTTGTTCAACATGTGCAAAGGGCTGAATACGGTGGATGGCTTTTTGCACTTTTTCATTATAATCCTGCACCCCATAGCTCACGCGTCGAAACCCAACTTCGTACAAGGCTTGTAAATGCTCACGTGTGGTATTGTTCGGATGCCCTTCAAAACTAAATTCATGTGCATCAGCAATATCTGCCTGCGCTAAAATCCCTTGAATCAACTGGGTGAGATGCTCAGGAGAAAAGAAAGTAGGCGTTCCCCCGCCCAAATGAATTTCTTTAATTATTGGCCGGTCGACCAAGAGCTGACAATATAAGTCCCATTCTTTCAGCACCGCCTGAATATAAGGCAGCTCCATCTCATGTTTTTTCGTAACTTTTTTATGGCAACCACAAAACGTACATAAGCTTTCACAAAATGGCAGATGAATGTACAGACTGATGCCTTCGAGGTGATTGCTCTCATCAAATGAACGCTTCAAGCCCTGTGTCCACTGTTGCAATGAAAACTCAGCTTCCTCCCAATACGGCACGGTTGGATAACTGGTATAGCGTGGACCTGGTACATTATATTTTTGAATTAAAGAACTCGCCTGCTGAGACATCGATGCACCATTTCAATCAATGAGATTCAATTTAAATCTACCTTATGATTATTGTGCTGAGCTTCAGAAGTGAATTCAACCTAGCAAATTTGTCGGAATAGCCCCAATTTTGGCCTGAGTACTTCTGCTCACTACGCAGGAACTTTTGGTTTAATCACTAGATTTCTAGATTTAAAGCAAAGAGCCGATGCTGAGTATCGGGAAAAATGCCTTAAGTTTTCACGTAATTTATGCTTTGATGACACTTATCTTTAAATTATTTTAATAAAGGTCACCATGCAGAATCCAACTTCAGCCGATATTCAACGTGTAGATGAATTCCTTCGCGATTTACAGGCACGGATTTGTGCCGCATTGGAACAGCAAGAACGTGCTGGTGGCGGAAGTGCCGAATTTGCGATCGATGACTGGGAACGCCCTGAAGGTGGTGGTGGTCGCTCACGTGTTCTTCAAAATGGGACGGTGATTGAAAAAGGTGGTGTGATGTTCTCGCACATCAACATTTCAAAATTACCGGCCTCTGCGACTGAACGCCATCCCGCTATTGCAGGTGCAAAAGCACAAGCCATGGGCGTGTCGTTGGTAATTCACCCGAAAAACCCCAACGTCCCAACCTCACATGCCAATGTGCGTTTATTTGTCGCGGAAAAAGAAGGACAAGATCCGATTTGGTGGTTTGGCGGTGGTTTTGACCTCACTCCATTTTATCCAAATGATGAAGATGTCTTGTCTTGGCATCAAACTGCCCATGATCTTTGTGCCCCATTTAGTGATACACTCTATGATGAACATAAGAAATGGTGTGATGACTATTTCTATCTCAAACACCGTGATGAACAACGTGGTGTGGGTGGTTTATTCTTTGATGATCTCAACCAATGGGACTTTGAAACCTGTTTCAAATATATGCAGGCCGTCGGTAATGGTTATTTAGAGGCAATTTTACCGATCTTCCAAAGAAACCAAGACAAAGCCTATACCGAAGCACAACGAGACTTCCAACTTTACCGTCGTGGTCGTTACGTTGAATATAACCTAGTGTATGACCGTGGCACCTTATTTGGTTTACAAACTGGCGGGCGTATTGAGTCGATTTTAGTGAGTATGCCACCCTTGGCAGGCTGGTCGTATCGTCCTGAATGGGAAGAACATTCTGCTGAAAAAAGACTGACTGACTTTTATTTAAAACCGCAAGATTGGCTGAATACGCTGAAATAAAACCGATAAACATGTATTTGCCCCTGTCCGTCAGGGGCTTTTTATTGCCTGAGGATTAGAGTATTCATTTGTATGTAATATCTTGATGCATAAATAAATTTTTTAAGCATTTACTTTGTAATCAGATTGCTCAACAATGACACATCTTTTAAACAGCTTTAAGCTATGTCATTGCACAATGTGTCAATAAACTCATGGCTGTAATTTTCTTGTACGGAGTACAACGCACATGACACATCAAACACTCAATAAAAAAGCAGTCAGTCTTACTGCATTGGTGTTTTGGAGCTTTGCTGTTGTGCTGATTAGCGCCATCAGTACCAATATTTTTTCCGAAACGTCTTTGAATGATAATTTGGCTATTGGCTTCATGGTGGTTGCCTTGATTGGTTTAGTCATCAGTGCAGCGAGCATCTTGATTCAAAGCGTCCTAGATATTTGTAATCCTTAATTTTCCGCCTTTATTTCACGATTTTAAGACTGCCCGAACTTTAGCCATCCTCGGTTTTGGCGTATATTGTCTGCTCTTTCACATCTACATGGACGCTGTGCAATGAGCAAACAATTTGCCGTGATTGGCAACCCGATTGAACAATCACGCTCACCTGAACTTCATCATGCCTTCGCTGAAAAAACAGGCCTCGACATTCAGTACAGCAAACGACTTGCGCCACTCGATGGTTTTCAGCACAGTGTCGAATCCTTCTTTGCCGAAGGTGGTATCGGTATGAATGTCACTGTTCCGTTT
The DNA here is from genome assembly GCF_013418285.1 of Acinetobacter sp. YH12152. Taxonomy (NCBI): domain Bacteria; kingdom Pseudomonadati; phylum Pseudomonadota; class Gammaproteobacteria; order Moraxellales; family Moraxellaceae; genus Acinetobacter; species Acinetobacter sp. YH12152. The sequence continues at coordinate 20,093 of NZ_VPCH01000004.1, read as the reverse complement.
AAAGAACAAGCCTATGCACAATGTACCGTGCTTACTGAACGTGCCAAAATTGCAGGTGCGGTCAATACACTTTGGATGCAAGATGGCGTACTCCATGGCGATAATACCGATGGACAAGGCCTAGTTGATGCCATCCGTGCCTTAGATTGGAATTTAGAACAGAGCGATATATTGATCATTGGTGCAGGCGGTGCGACACGTGGCGTGATTTACCCACTGGTACAAGCTGGGGCCAAAAAAATCGTGATTGCCAACCGTACTTTAGCGCGTGCTGAACAATTGGTTGCTGACTTAAAAACTGCTGTCCCCAATGCCGAACTTGCAGCCATTGCCCTCGCCGACTTAGCAGGTCAATTTGATCTGGTGATTAACGCAACATCGGCCAGTTTAACGGGTGATGCACTGATTTTGCCTGAAGCTTTACAATTTACACATGCTTATGAAATGGCCTATGGCAAACCGTCGACATTTTTGGATCAAGCCAAAGCACGCCATGTTCCGACCTCAGAAGGTTTTGGCATGTTGGTTGGTCAAGCAATCGAATCTTTTTCCATTTGGAATGGCGTCAAACCTGATCTAAAAGACTTTCTATAATTCAAAATGATTTGCTCAATTCACTTTCTGAGCAGTCTAAACACCTAAAAAAAGAACCTCAATTGAGGTTCTTTTTTTGATCCAACTTAGTTCTTGTGTTTTTGTATCGCCTTATAGGTCTCATAATAAGCCGATTGGCTGAACAACTCTTCGTGTTCTGCTGCTAGGCCTTGCAATGACGCTTCTGATAATTTTCCTTTGATATCATCAGCAAAGGCTTGCGCATAGATTTTTGATGCTTTCACCAAATGCGCTTTTTCAGTTCCTTCCAGTTCATAGCTGGCTAAAAAGTTTTGTTGATATAAATGTGCAAAAATCGCCTGATCAGTCTTATAGGTTTTTTGCAATTGTTTCCACTCAACCTGAGCTTTGTACTCACCAATCCCTGACTGTACATAATGGTTGACCGAAGAACCTAAGTCATCAAAGTCTTGATAGCGATGTAAAGCATGCTTATCACGTAATTGATTTAAACGTTTCAGCGCATTGCCTGTTGGTTCTTTTAAGCCATCAACAAATCGATACGCATAGACTTCCGCAATTTCATTCAAATCATTGGCTGAGTAATAACGCACATACTGAGCACGATAGTTAGCAAATGCCACGACAAATGCCGCTTGATAGGCTTTCACTTCAGATTGATGGCGCTTATAACTTTGCAATGCCACAGTACTGAGATATTCAGGAAGTTCGATTTCTTCATTTGCAGCACGGACATCATCGACCGATGCAGTTTCTGCTTCAGCAAGCAGAGGATCATTTCCCGTGATTGGCGCAAGCAGGCCTTTCAACATATTTTCAAAGAGTGAATCTTTACTGACTTCCTCAATGGATTTTGCCTGTTTCATGGCTTGACGATTAATTGGAGTCGCATTGCCATAATTCAAAATTTGGTTGCTACTTTTCAGCTTTAATTGACCTAAACGTGGCTCATTAAAGGCCAATTGATAGTCCATTACTTGGACGCGGCCTTTGTGATCTAAGCCTACATCCATCACCACATTCGAAGATGCTTTATCCTGTACATTTAGCACCTTCGCAATTTCAGCTTGATGCTTTTGCCATAATTGCTGGAATTGTTTTACATCGACAAGTTGTTCACTTTGATATTGCTGGAATACCGGCTTTAACTGCTCAACAGCATCCGAAATCTCTGAATCTGTATTGGATGCGTCCGCAGCAGAAGCCGATGGTACAGAATCTTCTTGCAGCGGTATCACCCGAACATCTTGATAATCCTGACACAGTGTGACTTTACCAATCGGCACCTGTTTGGTGTTCATCAAGGCCTGACAGACTTCTTCAGATAAATTCGCTGTTTCATCATCTTCTTCGGAAACCGCATAAGCTTCGGTTACTTCAGTATCCGAACTATAGGTTTCTTCGTCATCAGCCGCGGTCGCCTCCGCATATGCACTTGCAGTATCGATCGCGTATTCAGCAGATTCAGCTGCAGAAGACGTTTGTTCTTCTTCAGTTTCGTGTTGGTGATACATCAGGCCATGCATTTTCGCATTGAGCAGCTCATTCACACGTTCAACAGATGCATAAGCCGCATCATAGTCTTCATCCTCAGCTGCTGCCGCTACTGCAGTCCCTCCCGCCGCTTCAGCCGCAGCCATCGCCTCTTCGGAAGCACTGTGATGCACAGCAGCGTCCACAGATTCATCTTGCTCAGCGTCACTATTGCGCTGACCTTTGATTTGCGTGGTGTAATAGTTGGCGTTCACAAAATCAAAAAGTTCAAGCTGGGTGTAAAGCGCATCGAGATCACCCACATAGCGGATTTTTTTAGTCAGCCCTGCATTTTTTTCATCACGTGTTAAAGCAATATTTTGCACTTGATTCGGCTCTGCCAAGACATAGGGCAAAGCATTCATCTGTTTTAAATAGTCAGCAAATTTTTTCAAATCGTACTGAGCAATCGTCTCTTTATGTTTTGAAAAATCCACATAAGCCAAGCTGCTTTGGCTTTCGCGATTCACCATAAACGGCATGAACGCAAAGTAGTTGGTATAAAATTTATGTTGATTAAAATCAATGATCATCGGCAACTGTGCATTCACCTGCAAGGTCGGTTTTTGATAACTCAATTGCAAGGTTAAGGCAGCAAGTTTTTCTCTAAAATGTACTGAACCGCTATAGCTAAACTGTAAATCATTCAACACATTCAGCAGTGATTGAGCAATTTTAGATTGCGGAGAAACGCCATCCTCTTCATCGCTATAGCGCGCTGATGGTGGGATCGATTCATTGGCAATGGCTTGATAGAGCTGTTTCTTTTCTTTTTGGCTAAACGGAATATTTTGGGTTTTAATCAACTGATCCAGTTGTTTTTTAAGTTTAGGATCCAGCTCTGGCTGTGTGCTAGTTGCAGGTTTTGACTTGGTTTCAGGCTTTTTTTCATCGAACTGAAGATCTGTCTGAATTGAAAATTGCCCTTTCATGTCATAACTGGCATTTTCAAACATTGCGTTTAAGCCTTGAGTGGCTTGTTGCCCGAGAGACTGATCCGTTGAATTGGTTTTTATGACATGTTGAGCACACCCAGTAATACTCAAACCCAGTAAACAAAGTGTTATATATTTTAATCGCATAATTGTACGAAAGACCTAAGTTCTTTATGATTTATTAAAAGAAAAAAATGATCAAAAGATCAACATCAAGTCTATCAGAAGTTTATTTTTCACATGTTGGTTAAATATTACAATTCGCCTTTCTGACATTTTTTAAGGGCGTATTCATCAATGTTTTTTGGATAAAATTATGAATAATCAAATCATCAATACAGATAATCCAAAAAAATTTAGATATTAGGATTAAGACTATGCCTGCATATAAAGCGCCTTTACACGATATTCGTTTCTTAATGAATGAAGTACTCGATTACCCAGCACATTACAAAACTTTGTCTAATGGTGAAGCTGCTGATGCAGACACTGTCGACATGATTTTAGAAGGTGCAGCGGATTTTTGTGAAAATATCCTTTCGCCTTTGAACCAAACGGGTGATGAAGAAGGCTGTCATTTTGAAAATGGTGATGTGAAAACACCAAAAGGGTTTAAAGAAGCCTATGACCAATTTGTACAGGGTGGCTGGCAAGGTCTGTCTTTCCCTGAAGAATTTGGCGGTCAAAACTTGCCACAGTCGTTGAATCTCATCAAATCTGAAATGATGGGTACAGCAAACTGGTCATTCCAAATGTATCCGGGTCTCAGCGTAGGTTGTATCAACACCATTCTACAATTTGGTTCAGAAGAACAGAAAAACCAATATTTACCGAACCTTGTTGCTGGAACTTGGTCAGGCACCATGTGCTTAACTGAACCTCAATGCGGTACCGACTTAGGTCAGGTAAAAACCAAAGCGGAACCTCAAGCTGATGGTAGCTATGCAATTTCTGGTACAAAAATCTTCATCTCTGCGGGTGAGCATGATTTAACAGATAACATCGTGCATATCGTACTTGCTCGTCTTCCAGATGCTCCTGCAGGTACTAAAGGGATTTCATTGTTCATCGTTCCAAAATTCCTTGTGAAAGCAGACGGTTCAGTGGGCGAACGCAACCCAGTGACTTGTGGTTCGATTGAACACAAAATGGGGATTCGTGCTTCGGCAACAGCTGTGCTGAACTTTGACAATGCCATTGGTTACTTGATCGGTGAAAAACACAAAGGCCTACATGCAATGTTCACCTTCATGAACACTGCACGTATTGGTACAGCAATTCAAGGTATTGCACATGCTGAATTGGCATTCCAAGGCGCTCTTCCATATGCCAAAGAACGTATGTCTATGCGCGCACTTTCAGGTAAAAAAGATCCTGAAAAGGTAGCCGATGCGATTATTCACCATGCAGACGTACGTCGTATGCTTTTAACTCAAAAAGCGATCGCTGAAGGCGGCCGTTCAATGATTTACTATGCAGCTCAAATTGCGGACAAAATGACTGATGCTTTAACCCGCGGTGATACAGCAGCGTTTGAAGCACATGATGACCACTTAGGCTTCTACACACCGATTCTCAAAGGTTTCCTAACCGAAATGGGTTATGAAGCTGCAAACCATGGTATGCAAGTATACGGCGGTCATGGTTATATTAAAGAATGGGGCATGGAACAAATCGTTCGTGACTCACGTATCTCTACTCTCTACGAAGGCACAACAGGCGTTCAAGCACTAGACTTGATTGGTCGTAAAGTTCTGTTGACCTCTAAAGGTAAAGTGATTCGTGACTACACAGCTGAAATCTTGAAGTTCTGTGGTCAACATGCACGTAACAAATACATGCGTCGTTTTGCGTGGGACTTAACGAAGCTTTGCGCACAGTGGAATGCATTAACGGTTCGTATCATGCTTGCAGCACGTAAAGACCGTGACATCGTATCTTCTGCTTCTGTCGATTTCTTAATGTTCTCTGGCTACGTGATGATGGCTTATTTCTGGGCACAACAAGCTGCCGTAGCTTCTGAAAAATTAGCAGAAGGCAATGGTGCAGAAGTTCCTGAGTTCTATAAAGCAAAAATCAAAGTGGCTGACTTCTACTTTGAACGTCTATTACCACGCTCACAAGGTCACGCTGAAGCAATGGTTAACCCATCGAAGACCATGACTTCTTTGGCTCCTGAACACTTTAGCTTTGACTACTAAGCTTTAAACCGAGTTAAATGACTCTATAAAAAGACCGCTTCGGCGGTCTTTTTTGTCTTCTCTTTTAATTTTGATCTATAGGAATTACGAGTAGTATTCTTAATTTCTTCATGAGGTAATAACAATGTATAAAGATGAACTTTATATGGAGAAATATTGTTGTATTTTTCAACAAAAATAGAACACCTTATCGCTAAAACATAATTTTATTTAATAAATATTAAATACTTAAAGTAAATTTAACTCCATAATTTTAGCTTTACATTTGTATCTCATACAACTTCATATCTTCTGCATAGCCTCCCCCTATGATGACTTCATTGATTCATAGAGAGCGTAACCATGAAAAAATTGATGTCTTCATTAATGATTGGTCTGATTGCAACAACTGCGACAATGTCTGCAATGGCAGCGCCTGCATTCGATCATAAAAATCCGCTACCTGCTGCACACTTCGATAAAAAACCTGTACCGCCTAAAGCAACACATCACAAACCTGCTGGGCCGCAAATGGTGAAAAAAGAGCATCAACAAGCTCATGCAAAATTTGCCAAACAAAATCATAAGGCAGTAGCTTTTAAAGGCAATCAACACAAACCTGTTTCGCAGCATAAATTACCGCCAATGCCACCGAAACATCGTTAAGCTAAATTAAAAAAAGACCGCTCATGCGGTCTTTTTTAATATTTACTTTGCTTTATCAGCAATAAATTCTTTAATCTCTATGGGTTTATCTTTTACCAACTCAACAGTGCCTTCATTCACACCATTAAAGTTCTTAAAGTGAATTGAAACACCTTGGTCGTTGGCAAGTCGTACACCACTTCCTGAAACTCCTCGTTTCAATTCATACACACGATCAGAATTATCAGTCAATTGTGCGGTTTCAAAATTATCTTTGGTTTTTAACTCAAGGCTAAGATCTTGTGGCCCTGTAAAGTGAATCACTTGCTCATCTTGAGATACTGCAACATCGTTTGTTTGTGCAGTTGCGGTCGTTGCCTCTGTTGCAACATTTTGTTCTGATGGTGCTTTTTTATCGGTGCAACCCACCAAAGCTATAGTTAATAACGTCGCAGTTAAAATATATTTCATTTTCTGAAGTTCCTTTATGCCATGTAAATTCAATTATCAACTGAATAATTTCATACACATTCTGCAAATTACATTCGGAATATGAAAAATTACTTGTCGCTCAAATTTTAAAACAAGTTTGACATAGCTTTCATTACAGGAATTCTTCCAACACTAAGTTTAAAAAGATATGTCCCTGCTCGGTACAAGACAAAAGTGTTGGATCACTGACCATCAATTTACGTTCACGTAATGAGTTCAATAACTCGGCAATCGGCTCTAAACTTTCCCCTGTACGCTCGCTATATAGCTTGGCTTCCACCCCATGATTTAAACGAAGTGCATTCATCATAAATTCAAAAGGCATGTCGGCTGCTTCGATGCGCTTAAACTGAAGATGTTCAGCAGGTACTTTGGCTAAATAGTCTTTCGGCAATCGGGTTTTTTGGAAACGATACACCCCGTCTGGCATGGTCACTTTACCATGCGCGCCTGCGCCAATCGCTAAATAGTCACCAAACTGCCAGTAATTTAAATTGTGTGCCGACGGCTTTTCTTTACGCCATGCCGACACTTCATAATTGATAAAGCCTTGCGCTGTTAAATAGGCTTCGCCCTGCGCTTGAATCTCTTCAAGCACATCATCGACAGGCAGAATCGGCTGGGTGCGGAAAAAGACCGTATTCGGCTCAATCGTCAACTGATACCACGACACATGTGTTGCGCCATTTTCCACAGCCAATTTCAAATCCAAAAGCGCTTGCTCAATCGCTTGTTCAGGCAGGCCATGCATCAAATCGACATTCACCCGTTCAAAACCTGCTTCCCGTGCATGCTGAATGGCAGAAATGGCATCGTCATTCGAGTGAATCCGACCCAGTTTTTTCAGTTGCTCGGTATTAAAACTCTGCACACCGATAGATAAACGATTAATCCCTGCCTCTAAATAACCTGAAAAAGGATCGTGCTCAACCGTACCGGGATTGGCTTCCAAGGTAATTTCACAGCCCTTTTCAAATGGCACCAATGCTTTGAGCTGAGTAAATAACCATTGATAACCTTGGGCAGAAATCAAAGATGGTGTACCGCCACCAATAAATACACTATGAATCAGGCGGCCCTGAGCAAAATCGACTTGGGTTTTAAAGTCTTCAACCAACGCCTGTAAATATTCTTGTTCTAAGTACAGAGACAATTCACCATTCGGCACCGCATGCGAATTAAAGTCACAGTATGGACATTTACGCACACACCACGGCATGTGAATGTATAAAGACAAAGGAACGAGTGCAGGATTTAATTCAGCCAAGGAGATTGCTCAAAATGCGTTGAAGAATACTGTTTATTTTAACATGACTGCATCAGAGTGCTTGTGAAAACTCTGATCGAATACAGTAGACTGATCATATTAAAAAAGAATTTGCTGATAACAAGATGAAAATAAGCAGCCATTTATTGTACTTACTGCCGCTCGCGATGGGTATTGGCATCGCCATGACCATTCAAACAGCGATCAACAGCCAATTGCGTGAATATTTATATTCACCGCTGCAAGCTGCCCTTTTTTCTTTTTTGGTTGGTACAATAGTCCTCGCCTTTATGGTGTTTTTTCAATCGGCCGAAAAACCGGACTTTGCAAGTTTTGCTCAAATCCCTTGGTATTTATGGTTGGGGGGATTTTTGGGTGTTTATGCCATCAGTATCAGTATTTATACCGCACCGAAACTGGGTTTTTTATCCCTCTCCGGTCTGATTATTTTTGGACAGATCTTAATGTCGATGGTATTTGACCATTTTGGCTTGCTCGGCACTGAAAAAACCCCGATTAACTGGCAACGCTTATTGGGTGGCGTGGTGATTTTTATTGGTGTGCTTCTCACTTTCCAACGCTAAGACCTCATTCCTAAGCACCTCACAAGAAATGAGTACATTCTGTGTCTACTGTCACGGCTGTAACAAGCAGCAAGTATGAATTAAAACAACTGTTTCATTTAATGATCCCGATATTGATCACGCAGTTTGCGCAAGCGGGATTTGGTCTCATTGATACCATCATGGCTGGACACATGTCCGCCAATGACCTTGCAGCCATTGCGGTCGGGGTCGGCTTATGGATACCAGTCATGCTGCTGTTCAGCGGCATTATGATTGCCACCATCCCATTGGTTGCCGAAGCCAATGGTGCTCGGACGCCTGAAAAAATTGCCACCATCGCCCGTCAGTCTTTGTGGGTTGCGTTGTTTCTTGGCATTATCGCTGCACTGGTTTTACAGGCAATGCCACTGCTTTTACCGTTATTGGGTGTCCCTGAGGCATTACTTCCGAAGGCGAGCTTATTCTTACACGCCATTAGTTTAGGTATGCCTGCTGTCACCATGTACGCAGCTTTACGTGGTTACTCAGAAGCATTGGGGCATCCACGTCCAGTCACTGTGCTGAGTCTGCTGGCCTTATTGGTGTTAATTCCACTGAACTTTATTTTTATGTATGGTTTAGGCCCAGTCCCTGAATTAGGTTCTGCAGGATGTGGTTTTGCCACCGCGATTTTGCAATGGTTAATGTTCTTTGCTTTGGCGATGTACGTTTTCAAAGGAGCGGCCTATCAAAAAACCCAACCTTTCGCTGCTTTTGAAAAATTAAACAGTCAATGGATCAAACGTATCTTAAAACTTGGCTTTCCCATTGGCTTAGCCATTTTCTTTGAAGTCAGTATTTTTAGTACAGCCGCTATTGTTTTGAGTCCTTTAGGCGAAGTCACCATTGCAGCGCATCAAGTCGCCATTTCGATTACCTCGCAATTGTTTATGATTCCCATGTCACTAGCGATTGCGCTGACCATTCGGGTCGGTACCTATTATGGGGAGAAGAACTGGCTAGCGATGAGAAAAGTCCAGAAAGTCGGTATGTTGACAGGGACGGTATTTGCCCTAATTACCATGCTGCTGCTTTGGCTTTTACGTAATGAAATTGTGTCACTCTATACCAATGACTATGATGTGACTCAGCTTGCAGTGTACTTGGTGTTGTTCGCAATTGCCTATCAGTTGATGGACGCATGGCAAGTCAGTGCCGCAGGGTGTTTACGCGGTATGCAAGACACTAAAGGGCCGATGTGGATCACTATGATCGCGTATTGGATCATTGCCTTCCCTGTCGGGATCTATCTTGCACGCTTCACCACGACTGGTGCTGCAGGCGTTTGGATTGGCCTAATTGTGGGTCTGACTGTCGCATGTATACTGCTACTTACACGTTTATTTATGATGAATAAACGTTTAGCACAACCGGGATAAGCCCTAAAATATCATCTAAAAAGTTACTTAAAAATACGGCTACGCTATGCAGAAGATTAATGCAAATTAACTCACTGCATAGCAACACCATAAATAAAAAGCACGAAGAAGAGGAAAATAAACATGTCCCATGTATTTCGCTCGATCAGTCTCTGTCTGAGCTTGAGCTTTTCCATGTCACTACAGGCTGAACAAACAATCAACCGACATGAATTTCCTTTATATCACGCACCCATCAAAGTCCAATCACAACCCGAATTTGATTACATCAATCAAGCACTTTGGACAGCCTTTCGCTTTTATCATGAACAACAAGCAGACTCATATACCGCACGTTTAAAATTAAGTTGTCAGCAATCTGGTATGGCGTATACCTATCAGGACTTCATCAAGGCCAATCAAAAGTTTGCCTCTGCGGACGATCAGGATTTTATCGTGACGCAAAACCTCATCACCCTGAATGAAAATTTACACCATAACCAATGCAGTAAATATCTCAGTCCACATTTAGAACTGGAAAAAACTGAAGCAACTAATGCTACGCAGTAACTTCAGTTGCACAATTTGATTCAAATAAAAGAACGATACGCGGAAATGTCATCCGCAATTGTTTGAGACAGGACTACCTCAAAACAAAAATGTTTTTGCAATACTTTAAATAATTAGACGCTAGTGAACGAGTTTTGCGGATGACAATGGTTTTGGGTACTTTTGCCGAAACAAAAGTACCTCCAGCTGAAGGCTAATCCCTTTATTCAATCCCTAGATGAAAGACTCCGTCTAATAAAATTAAAAATCTTTTTAAAAATGCGTAATTACTTTTACAGGCATAACATCAGTGAAGTTACAGGAGCAGCAAAACCAACTAATTAAGCGCCTCGATGGCATTTTTTAAACCTTGTGGCACTTGGCTGTCGTCTTCTACGTCTTTCACGATCGCCTGCCCGACAATCACCTCTGTCCCATTAAAACTCATGGTTGGTGAGCCATACAATTCATAGCCTTCATTTAAAGCTTTGGTCACACGGGCACAGAAATTGACATCATCTTTACCGGTTAAATAGCGATACACTTTCATCGTTCAGTTCTCTTCTAGCGACGCGATATTTTAAACCATTCAGCGCGTGGCTTAAATTTGCCTGAATTATTTTCAGTATTTACATTTTTGCCCATCATTTTATCAATGGAAATAAAGTCTTAACAATTTAAAGTAGGCAGTTTGTGTTTTGTCGCCTATGATCGGTATTAGATAATAAATGATGATCTTGAGGAACATCACATGGCAAAAACGGCTAGCACACCGGGTCGTCGCTTTATGAAACTTGCCAGTATGACGGCAAGCATTGCTACTAAAACCGTTTCCAATTCCATCCGCAATATCACTGCCGATGAAGAACAGAAAAATGCATCTCGCAGTAAACTTTTTCAGGACATCGGTCTGCAAATTGCAGACACTTTGGGTGAAATGAAAGGTGCGGTGATGAAAGTCGGACAAATTGCCTCGCAGTACAAAGACATTTTTCCACCTGAAGTCGCAAAGGCCATCAGTAAATTACAACGCCAAGCGCCAGCCATGCCCTTTGCTGAAATTAAGGCTCAAGTAGAACAAGAACTCGGCAAACCCCTCGCGCAGATTTTTAAAAGTTTTGAAGAACAACCTTTTGCCGCTGCATCCATTGGGCAGGTGCATAAAGCCGTGTTACCTAATGGTCAGCAGGTGGTGGTGAAAGTGCAATATCCGGGTGTCGAAGAAGCCTGTGAAAGTGATTTAAAACAAGTTCGGCTTGCACTTCGTCTGATGGGCGTATTGAAAATTAATCGGAAGTTACAAGACAAGCTATTTCGTGAAATTCAGGACAGTTTAGACAACGAACTGAACTATGAAATCGAAGCGCAAAACTTAGATGTGGCCCGTGCGTTTCATAGTGCGCTGGATGACAAAATCATCATTCCACAGGTCTATAAAGATTATTCTTCACGTCATATTTTGACTCTAAGTCTAGAGCTTGGCGACAGTATAGAAACTGCCAGCACATGGTCACAAGAAACACGAAATGCCTTGGGAAGACGGTTATTCCGTGCCATTGGCCGTGAAATTTTCTTCCTTAAACGTTTCCACTGTGACCCACATCCGGGCAACTTCGCCTTTCGTGAAGATGGTTCAGTCATCGTATATGACTACGGCGGTGTGAAAACCCTGTCTCCTGAAATCGTGTCGCACTTTAAGCAATTGATCAATGCTGCACGCAAGCACGATATTCCACTGATTGAACAGCAACTTGATGCCCTACATTCACTCAATGAACTCGGTAAATTCCCTGCGGAGTTGTATGAACAATGGCTGGAAGTGCTGATGCGTCCGCTAACCACACAATACGACTTTGCTGAAAATTCAGCGCACCATGACGGGGTAGAATTAATTAAGCCATCTCTTAAATACTGGGATGTGTTTAAACCGTCACCGGATACCTTGATGGTGAACCGGACTGTTTCAGGGCATTATTGGAATTTGATTCATTTGAAAGTGCATGACAATCTCAATGATCTTTTTGATGAGTTGGTCCCACCTAGCGCTTAAGTGAATATGACGCGCTGATTGCCTGATGAATTTCGGGCAATATTTGCATTTTATATTGTTATGTTATAACATTTCTTTAATCAATAAATTTAAGGAACAGAAGAATGCGTGCCAACATCCATCCCGAATACCGTGAAGTGCTCTTTCATGACACCAATGCCAATGCCTTTTTTGTGATTGGCAGTACTTTAAGCACCAATCAAACCAAAGAGTTTGAAGGCAAAACTTATCCATATGTGACGCTCGATATCTCAAGTGCATCACATCCTTTTTATACAGGTGAACAACGCCAAGTGAATAACGAAGGACGTATTGCGAACTTTAATAAACGCTTTGCGCGTTTCAAACGCTCACAATAAGTTCAGTTTCGATTAAGTTTTTTCTTTTAAAATTAAAGCATTGAAGAAGTTCAAGGTTCCCCTCCTCCAGCCTGAGCTTCTTTTTTTTATGTCTGAAATTTTGTGGATTTCAAGCGTTGTTTTAAACATCTATTTTTAAAATCGACTGAAATAAGTAATATCCCAGTCCCAATACGATGACGCCAATCACCACACTGGAAATGGCATAACTAAATGCCAGCCCACTTTGCCCTTGTCTAAGCAGTTGGAAGGTTTCTAAGCCGAAACTTGAAAATGTGGTAAAGCCACCTAAGATCCCGACCATAAGCAATAAGCGTGCTTCATTTTGTAGAACGGGATATTTTTGGCTAAATGCAAAAAACACACCTGCACAAAAGCAACCTAAAATATTCACCCACCATGTTGCCCAAGGAAAGAGTACTGTTGGCTTGGCCAATAACAGTCCTGCTGCATAGCGAAGTGTTGCCCCAATTGCGCCGCCACATGCGACCAAAAGCAAGTTCATAGTTGTCCTACTTCAACATCATTGGTATCTACAATTTAGGCAACAGACTGCCTAAGGTCGCCCTTCAATATACACGCATTTAATTTACGCAAATAGTGTTAAATGTTTGGGCCAAAGCTTGCTATAGTCTGCAACACTTTGCGGTATTTTTTATTGAAAGAGGACATTATGGCTCAGGAATTATTAGATCAACTTCAAGCAGGGACTGCGAAATTTTCAGATGTGATTGCATTTATTGAAGCGCGTTATAACCACACACCAACTGCTTTTACCAATGGCAAACAAGCCAATGCAGCGACTGAAAACCAAGGCAGTGCCAAAGTATTTTCTTTTGCCCAATTGAATGGTCTAAACCAAGCTGAAACCTTAAGTCTTTTTGCTGAACATTATGCTGCTGTTTTGGCGACACCAGACGCAACTGACCACCAAAACATTCGCCAATTTATGCAAAATGGTTGGGAAGGTATTCAATTTGACGGTCAAGCGCTCAGCGCGAAATAATGCATACGTGGACGTTCTAAATCAGTTCGTCTGCCATAAAAAAGCCAGTATAAATACTGGCTTTTTTATCTTTTCATCAGTGGTTCAAATCAAGATACTCGAACTCTGCAAGTCCATTCAGCCATCGCGGTTTTTTCCCAAGCTCGTGCATGCTTCAAATGTAGTAATTCTTCACCCGCAGTCGTTGCGGTAAAACGATAAGTTTTTTGACCACCGGCACCAAGCACTGGTGTCGCATCTGCAGCAGCAGCTTGTTGTTGTTGAGCTGATTGAAACACTTCTTCAACTTTAAAAAGTTTCGGTTGCTCAGCCAAAGACCATACATATCCGGTACTTGGATTTTCGTTTAACAGTACTTCTAAAGTTTGTCCACGATCCATCTCAAGCAAGGTCGGACAACTTTGCTGTTCAGTAAATACATGGGTTTTCCCATCTACAGTTGAACTCATACTGGTACATCCACCAAGCGCCATACCACTCGCCAACATTAGACTCAAAATAAGCTGTTTCTTTATCGTCATTTTCATCATCAAATTATTTTACCTTGAATCTAATGCACACCGATTTCAATACGATCTCGATGTAATCGAAGTTTAGCCTTTGACTTTTTCAATCCACTGAATCGAACTTACACGAAAAACTTCACAAGCCCCATCACCCGTATCTGTTGGGGTCAAAGATGAAGTCCAAACCAAATCTTTGTCTTTCACCTCAACCAAATCCCCTTTTAAACGCACAAGATCGCCACGTTTTACTTGAGTAATTTGTTTCGCAATTTGCGGGTTTGCAGGAATGATGTGCATATTCGACACCATCATCATGGCTTGCTTTTGCGGTACAGGAACACGATCCATTTTCCAATTTAAGAAACGGTCATATTGATTGACTGAAATCGTACGAGCAATTTCTGGCTCTGCAAATAAGCCCCAACTGACTGCATAATCAATCGGAGAAAATTTTGCTTGTTCATCTGTTTGATAGGTTTTTGAACCTAAAATTCGGAAATCACCTTTAAATTCTTTCAAGGTAGAAATCGACTGGCCTTTGGCAGCAGGTGCTAAGCCTTTGGCAATATTATAATCTGAAGACGCTTGGACACCGACATTCAATAAAAAGCCTGCAAGCACAGTACTTAATGCAATTCGCTTGATCATCGCGTTATCCTCTTACCCTGTAATACTTCACATTACTCAATTTTAATTCTGCAATTGAGCCGACTTCATCTATTCATAATGCCCCAACCTGAACATGAGCTTAAAATCCCGTAGGTTGAGCGTGATGAATGTCGTTTTTACTAGTTGTAACTCTATATTACGCACACAGTCTGCATAAACCTTATGAACTTGGTAACAAAATGCTGTTATTCAGTCAATTGGCCCATATCCACGCCCTACCACATGATTTAAAATTAAAAAGACATGATTTACACTTTAAAAAAAGCCAACAACAATACCCGCTATGATTTATAAATTTTATCAACAACACATTTTTCCGCATCTTTTAAATCAAGTCATGCAAGTACCGAGCCTGATGGATAAACGACGCGAACTCCTTTTAGCCGTGTCTGGTGAAGTACTCGAAATTGGCTTTGGTACAGGTTTGAATTTAGCGTTTTATCAAAATGTTGATACGGTTTTTGCCCTTGAGCCCAATCCTGATATTTTTCATTTAGCTGCTGAACGTGTACATGCGGCACCCTTTGAGGTACAGCATATTTTAGCCGGTGCTGAAAAATTACCCTTTGCAGATGAAAGTCTAGATCATGTCGTGAGTACATGGACCTTATGCAGCATTGCCGATATTGAAACTGCGCTTGAAGAAATCTACCGTGTCCTTAAACCAACAGGAACATTTCATTTGGTTGAGCATGTACAACACAATGAAAATGGGAAAATTAAGCAGTTACAACACTTATTGACGCCCATTCAAAAGAAAGTCGCGGATGGCTGTCATCTGGATCGTCATATGCAAAAGTTGCTTGAAGATGCCCAGTTTGAATGTTTTGAAACGCAGTATTTTGATGCTGAAGGCATTCCAAAAATTGGACAGCGCATGTTGCTCGCCCGCGCACGGAAGTTGAGTTAAAGCGTCCAAGGCCATGTTTAAGCACAATCAAATCTAGTTAAAAGTACCTAGTCTTTGATTAGTCGAATGGCATTAATTTTTAGGATATGACAGGGCTTTTTATTCAACACATTAAAGGTGCTATACGACTTCCCTGTTTTGGTGGAATGCACATCCACCCATTCACCCAAAATCTCCACACGATCCCCTGATTTCAAACGCCGAATACGATTTGCGACGTCTTCGGATTGAGCAATCACACTGACATTTTGCAATTCAGACTTGAGCTGTTCAACTTGTGTCGAGGGTACATTTTTCGCTTGCACGCTAAAACAGCGGTTCTGCTGCGACCACTCAAGATGATATTTTAAAGACTGGATATTATTTGAGCCTGAACCCAGTAGCAAATCAATATTGCTGACATAGGCCAAGTCTTGAAAGCCACCCACCACGGTCGGTGCGGCCGGATGTAATGTACGACTACTCGCACTGTAGTATCGTTTATCCAACAGCAAATATTCACCGGAAAATGCCTGAGTCGGTGTGACCTGAAAATTTTTCAGCACACCAGTTTGCTCTAAATGTGGAATGGCACGAAAATATTCAGACCATATCCACAGCATGAGCGCAAAAACGGCTGCAGTCGCTAAGAGTTTTTCCATGTGGATATTCTGTCCTTATTACTTTTCGACGGTTCTGAGGCTGAGTCACGCGAGCTTAAATGTGCTCAAAATCAATTCGGATGGTTTCAAAACGCACTCGCCCTTCGGCAATGGCTTGAGCAATCGCTTGTTGCCCTTTGGTCAAACGTGCCCCACCACTTTTAATATCAATCAGCACCACTTCAATGTCTTCAGCGAGTCCATCGCCATCACGAAAGTCGGTATAGCCATCAAAAACCACATAATCGATCGGGTCACCGAGAAACTTTGCATCGCTAGGTAAATATTGAAATTCGGGCATGATCGGCGCCATTTGTTCGGCCATTTTGCCTTTTAAAACAGCACGACTGGTATTTACACTGCGTTTTTGTGCATGGGCCAATGCCTGCTGATGTTCCAATTCTAGTTCTGCAATATATTGCTCGTATTCTGCCTTAATCCTTCCATTGCGACTGCCACTTAAAATTAAGGTGGTCAGTACAATCCCAATACACGCGCCAATGAGCATGGCCATCCAGACAGACATTTAAAATTCCTAATCTTTTTAATATATTACAGTGAAACCTATAGAAAAAACTTAGACTTTGGTTCTTTGTCATATTCCCCGCATTAAACAATGATATGCTAGGGATGAGCAGAATAAAATCTATTTAGGTCGATGAAAACGATATTAATTGCCAATCAAAAAGGTGGTTGTGGCAAAACCATCACAGCAATCAGTTTAGCCTCTGCACTTGCGCAAAAAGGTTATAAAGTGGCCTTGGCAGATGCTGACAATCAAAAGTCTGCACGTCAATGGCTCAAACAGCGCCCAGACACTGCAGCCCCAATTCAGAGCCTAGATTGGCGTCATGAAAAATCGATTGGTGATGTGCCGAAAGGGATTGAATATCTGATTATCGATGCTCCGGGTGCGTTATCGGATGAACATGCAGATCAGTTGGTGAGTGAAGCCCATACCATTATTACTCCACTGCAACCATCTTTCTTCGACATCGACTCGACCCGTCGTTTTTTAAAGCATTTGCAAGAAATTAAACGGATTCGTAAAGGTAAAGTCCAAATCTTATTGCTGGCCAATCGTGTCAAACCCAATTCTGCTCATTCCAAAGAAATTCAAGATTTTTTCAATAAAGTTGAACAACAGCCCGTTGCTTGGATTTCTGAACGTACCGCTTATGGTCAACTTGCCATGCAAGGTCTTTCGGTTTTTGACAAAACGCAAAAATTGTACCTCGGTATGCAACAACAGTGGCAACCTGTGCTCAATGCCATTATTGAAGACGAAGCCGAGTGGTTTTAACCCATCATTCCACATTTTGTTGATATAAAGGCCAATATTGCAAGGATCTAGCCTGAAAGATATTCACCATAAGTTAACAAGCTCTCGTTTTCGGGAGCTTTTTTTTCGGTTAAGATTGAACACAACATGATGAAAAAATCAGAGCACGCATTGCCAACGTTCGCACCTACATTACAAAAAGTCTTATTGTTCGGATTATTTTTTATCCTGATTTTTTTGAGCTTTAGCGTACTCAAATACTTTATTGTGCCCGTTGTTTGGGCAGCCATTATTGCCTATATGACTTGGCCGCTGTATCAATCGGTGCATCGTTTTTGTGGCAATCGTGCAAATCTAAGTGCGGCGCTGATGATCTTACTGGTGGTGCTAGTGGTAGGTCTGCCGGTGATTTTTGCGATCTTCTTGCTACAACATGAAGGCCGTAACTTGTATTTTGAATTACAAAAGCAAGTTTTCTCTGGTCATGTCAATGTGCCTGATTTTATTCGCCAACTGCCGTTTATTGGTAAAGAAGTCAGTCGTACCCTGCATGAGCTGAACAATGACCCAAACAGTATCATTCAATCGGTACAAATTTGGATTCAGGGGCATTTGAACTACGGTAAAGTTTTGGTCGGCGAAGTCAGTAAAAATATCTTTAAGCTGTGTTTTGCCGTGATGTCTTTATTTTTCTTCTATCGTGATGGTCAAACCATTTTAAGTCAGGTCAGTAAAGCCCTCGAAATGGTCATTGGGCCACGTATTCATCATTATCTTGCCACCATCTCGGATACCACACGTGCCGTCGTGTATGGCATCGGTCTCACCGCCATTGCCCAAGCTTTACTTGCCGGTGTCAGCTATTTTGTCGCCGATGTGCCTAACCCGATGTTATTAACCATCATTACCTTCATGTTGGCACTGATTCCGTTTGGTCCACCAATTTCATATACTGCTGTGTCGTTGTGGTTATTTTCACAAGGTCAAACCATTGAAGCCATTGGCGTCATGGCTTGGGGTGTTTGTGTGGTGAGTACGGCCGATAACGTGATTCGTCCTTTAGTGATTTCAGGGGCAACGCAGATTCCATTCTTATTAATCATGTTTGGTGTTTTGGGTGGGATCGCCAGTTTCGGTCTTGTTGGTTTATTTATCGGGCCAGTGATCTTAGCTGTATTGTTAGCCATTTGGCGTGAATGGTTGCATGAAACCCAAATTGAACCCGTCATGATGCCCAAAGCAACATTGGCACATAACTTAGACAATATGGATGATAAGCCTGAACAACCTTAATTCAGGCTTGAATTCATTAAACAAATATTACAATCAAATACTTAAATTATCTGTCATCCTGTATCCGCATCTGTTTCAATGGTTGAAACTCCATAAAAACAGACAGGATGCCAAACATGTCTTCACTATTTAAATTCGGTGCGCTTGCTGCGGTCAGTGCCCTGATGTTTACAGGCTGTGCGAGTACCTCGACTTCAACAGGTCTGAATGCAAAAACCGTGACGGTCAATGCCGTGACTGCTCAAGGTATTGGTCAAAGCATCGGTCAAATTAACTTGGTTGATAGCCCTGCTGGCTTGGTTATTCATACCAATTTAACCCAGCTTCCTCCGGGTCCACACGGTTTCCATATTCATGAAAAAGGTTCTTGTGCCCCAGCTGAAAAAGATGGAAAAGCGGGTGCTGCTCTTGCTGCAGGTGGTCACTTTAACCCTAAATCTGCACCTCACCACGGTACGCCGCTAACCGGTCACATGGGTGACTTACCGATCCTTCAAGTTCAAACCGATGGCACAGCAAAAGTGAATTTAATTGCACCACGCTTGAAATTGGCGGATGTACAAGGCTTAGCCATCATGGTCCATGCCGGTGGTGATAATTACTCTGACGACCCTAAACCTCTAGGCGGTGGCGGTGACCGTATTGCCTGTGGTGTGATTCAATAATCAACTTTGCATATAGATTTGAACAAGCGGACTTTAAGTCCGCTTTTCTATTGATTGACATCCTCACCCCCTTAAAAGAGGGTGATTCCTACAGCTAGACGCTTATGCCCAAGCGCAAGAATGTTTAGAGCTGAGTTTATATCTCGATCATGAGCTGTACCACAGCTCATGCACTCCCATTCTCTTATTCCAAGATCTGTCTTACCTTTTGGACTACTTGAGGTGATCTCACCGCAGCACGAACAGATTTGGGTCGTATAGGCTTCTTGGACTTCTTCAAACAATACGCCTGCGTTCTCGCATTTATACTTAAGCATTGTTTTTAGTGCAGAAAATCCTGTATCCAAAACAGATTTTGCCATTTTGGTTTTTACTAATTTTTTAGCACTCAAGTCACCTACAATAATCAATGCATTTTCATTCACAAGCTTGGTGCTTGCTTTATGCAAATGATCTTTTCGACTATTTGCAATCTTGGCGTGTAATGCACGAACACGCTTCTTATTCCTGGCTCTCTGAGCAATACCTAATTTCTGCTCATATTTTCGATAGAATTTTGGATTTGAAATTAC
>NZ_VPCH01000051.1:0-24928 GCF_013418285.1 Acinetobacter sp. YH12152 | reverse complement strand
GTCCAGATTTAAATCCAATAGAAAATATGTGGTCACGAGTCAAGGCGATTCGAACTAAGTTTAGAGTTAAAGATATTGATAAATTATTTAAAGATTACTGTAATGATTTATTTGGTATTTAGCTATAGCTCGCTATTTCATTTTATTAAATAGCCTAAGCAAATTAAATAGTTGTTACATAAAATAGCCTAAGTGTGATTAATAAATTTTAACGGTCATTTGATTTCATTCCATCAACTAGGCATCATAATGTCAATTTAACATAGTATTCAGAAATGATCCTAAATTACGAATATCATCAAAAATTAGAAGGCGAAACGCATCCACTAGTCTTTATTCACGGTTTATTTGGCAGCCTGAGCAACTTAGGGATGCTTGCCAGAGCTTTTCAAAATTCACATTCAGTGATTCAGCTCGATTTACGAAATCATGGTAAATCACCTCAAAGTACAGAAATGAATTATCGTGAAATGGCAAACGATGTACTTGAGACATTAGATGTAATTGGCATCGATAAGTTTTCAGTGATTGGCCATTCCATGGGAGGAAAGGTCGCAATGCAATTGGCTTTAATCTCAGAGCGGGTAGTGCAACTTGTTGTACTGGATATCGCGCCCTTTGCATATCAAGAACGTCATCATGATGAAATATTTAAAGCTTTGATCGCTGTACAAAATGCACAAATTCAATCTAGACAACAAGCGGTTGAAATTATGCGTGAGTATATTCATTTCGATATGGTGATACAGTTTCTGCTCAAGTCTTTTAGCAAAGGACAATGGTTGTTTAATGTAGATGCGTTGTATAAACAATATGACCAGATTATTGGTTGGGAAAATATTGAAAATACTTGGCAACAGCCTGTATTGTTCATCAAAGGTGGAGAGTCACCTTATATTTCAAAAGTGGAACATACCAATACGATAGAACAACAATTTCCAAATGCGAAAATTGTAGAGATAGAAGGCGCAGGCCATTGGTTACATGCAGAAAAAACAACTGAAGTAATAGAGCAAATACAAAATTATCTAGAATAATACAATGTGCCTTCAATTATATTTTGAAGGCACAACATCGAAATATTACTCAATTGAAATATTATTGGCTTGAAGCTGACCTTCAGAGGTGAGTAGTGCCGCCATCTCTGCAGTTTTTTTCAGGCCTGGCATACGATATTCTGTATGGCCATAATCTTGAATGGATTTCCAGCGTCCGCCCCATGTTAAACCGACAGACTCAGCGGCTTGACCGTAAAGTTGATAACCACGCATAGCCCAAGGGTCTCGTTCAGTAATGACCACTTTTCCATTGCGTTTAAAGGCGACATCGGCTGCTAAACCAAACTGATGATAACTTTGGAAGCCACGGGCACGAGTGGTATTTTTATTGGTGGCTAAATTATTTTGACGTTCTGGACTACGATAACCTTCAAGCAAAATCATTTCATAGCCATGTTGTTCACGCATGATTTTGAACACCATCAATAAACGCTGCTTATAACGAGGGTTCATTTTATGCCATTTACGATCTGCTGAAGGCACATCCGTAGAGTATGAATGCGTATGGATATCTTGAACTTCTGGATTAAAGCTTGAGGCCATAACAGATGGCTGCTCAATCATTGCAGCTTCTTCTGCAATTGCTTCTTGAACAAGATATTCTTCGACTTCAGGAGGGGCATCTAAAACTTGCCCATCGAGCATCGAGTAAATTTGAGGATCGACTTTGCGTAAATAATCTGCTTCTACTTTACTTGCAGTAATCGGGCGAGTAAAAGCAAATAATAAAATACTGGCAAACAGTAAAAAGCCTGCAAATAAAATCCACCATTGTTGTAAATGCCAGTGTGATTGAATCTGTTGTGGTGCTGCAGCATAGTTCAGTTCATAAGCAAAATTTTTGGCGTGTTGAATTCTTTTTTTACTTTGTGGAATGATTTGAAAGAAAAAATCTTGAACTTTAATTCTTAGCTCATAAGAAAAGCAAAGCACTGTCACCAGTGCTAAGACAAAGAAACAACTAACCAAAAAAATGATCATGGAGAAACTGTAGCGCTCACAGTCGCATTGGCAGTGCTTGTTGCAGCAACCACTTTTGGACGTTTGGTTTCAGAAATTTGCGTTCCGCCCATCGGTTCTTCGAAGTGCTCATCTTCTTTCACTACTTTCGTAGATGGCTCTGTAGGCTTGGTCACCTTGGCCGTTGTTGGCGAAGCTTTTGGTTTCGCTATAGTATTTGGAATATGTGATTTAACGGTTGTTGTAGCAGCTACAACAGGGCGCTGCGGTTGGGTAATTTCAAAAGGTGAACGGTTATTCGCCACAGCTTGAACAGGCTGAGTTGCCTTAGCCGTGTTACCATGATTGAAAGCAGTAGCTAAATCATTCGAATATAAGTCATTATCCGGATCTTTTTCTTCAGTTGCATGAACGGTTTGCTGCGCTTTTTCAGCTGAAGCTTGCTCATTTTCGTTTTGACGAGGTACAGCGGATGCCTCAGTTTCAACTTTATCTTCAGTTGGGGCAGAAGTAGTCATTTCTGCATTTGTAGGCTGATCGTCAGAATTTAGATAAAAATATCCCAGGCCAACAACAATAATCACCGCTGCACCAACAAGAAAGCCAATCGCAGCATGAGCTAAAGGCGGTAAATTATTTTTTTGAGTCGACTGTAAAATTCTAACGTTATTCGATTTTTCGTTTGCCATGGTGTCTAAGTCTTATGGTAAATGAATGGTGATATAAGCCTGTTCCGATGGGGCAGTTATGACGTTTTGATATTGTGATAACGCCTGATTATTTTGGCTAGATAACATATATCTCAGTCCACCAAATGCTAATACAGCAAACAAAGCCCAAAAGATAATGATCCAAAAAAATGGTAATTCACGGTGAATAATGTTTTTAATTTGATCCGGTAATGCCGCGAAAGGCGAAAACGCCTTTTTACCTTTCATATAATCAATTTCATCACCGACACGTGCAACGAGTGAATTGAGCATTTCAATCGATTCAAGTCGGTATTTACCATGAAAACCAAGGAGCATGCAGTAATGATAAACTTCAAGTGCTGCTAAACGATCTTTATTCTTAGAACGAATTTGCTCTAAATTTTCAAAAAAGCGGTAACCCGCAAGCTGTGAACCAAAAAGACTTAATTGCAATGGATTCATCATCCAATTGTTTTGTAAATCAAAAAAGCGTGCATCTTGTTGGGTGACAATGGTTTCATCTAATAAAGCGCAATAGGCATATTTTGCGTCCGTGATATCTTCATTGCTGAATTGAAGCTTACGGGCTTGGCTTTCAAATCGGTTTAATAGATCCATAATTTTTGTCCTGAAACTTTCAGGGCTGGATGGAACATATTGATTTTTGAGTAAGAATACGATGTAAAAACCATCATGCAGTAGATCAACTAAATTGGTTGAACTGTTGATTTTCGGTTCAGCACTTGGTTTTGAAGAGCCTAATCCAATTTGACCATCGTCAAAAAGTGAAGGGGCATTATTTGAAATATTCATGATTGCTCCTTAACCATTCATCACTGCAATAAGTTCAATCGAGATATCTTGGAAGCCAGCTGGTATGTAAACGCAGATGGATTCAGAATCAAGCATACGTTGATACAAATCATTATTTGGCTCAACTTCAAAATAACTCACACCTGAACGTACCGGAATTGCTGTTGGCACTTGCATCATATGTTGCAATGGAACAGCCGGTAATGCTGCCATGACACGCTGTTCAACATCGACAGTATTGCCGACTTTAAAGCGCAGTGGTACATAAGAAATAATGTCATGTGTAGGCATTACACTACTTGAAACAGCTAAATACAGGCGCGAATCGCGAGTAATTTTGTCACTTTCAAGACTGCCCACCCAGTAGGATTGACGGGTTTCTTTCAAGTTAATACTGATATATCGATTTGAAATAATCGTATCGAGCAACTCACGTAAAATCACATCTAATTGAGCAAAACTTTCTTGCAAATTATGATGTTGATATTGTGGGAGTTGATCTACATCATAAGCTGTAGAGAAGGTGAGTAAAGAACCTGTCAGACGTAATAATTCAAAATACAAACGTTCAGGATGAATCAGTGGATATTGCAATAAATGATTTAAGGTCGCATGTGCAGTATTCAGCGCATTAACCAACCAAAATGACACAATATCACCTGAACGGAATTCAATTAACTTTTGTTCGTTTTCACGATTATTCGATTGAATGGTTTTAATTTTAGCTTTGATAATATTGAGCGTTCGTTTAAGCCCAGTAATCAGCGAATCACACGAACTAATATGTAATATTGGTGGAATGAATTGATAATCTAAAACAAAATTACCTGAACTTTGGCGCTTAATTCGGCCAATAGGCATGTAAAGAAAACCATCAAGATTGTGCTGTGGTTCTTGGCCTAATTCAAAGATTTTAAACTCTGCACGGCGGTGTAATAAAGTAATTTCAGCAGCCGTCGCATCTGTAAACAAATCATGAGTTTCAGTCAAATGTGAATGATAGCGACTCGATTGGGTATTTTCTTCAAAATTGACGTTTCGTTTATTCGGTTGAACGATCGGTAATGCTAAATAAATTTGCATTTCACCACGTAAATTTAATGAATCAAGTAGTATAGGCTCAGGTAATAAATCTTGTGCAGGTGCTTGATAAATCTCGCCATCTTGCCAAATCATTTCGACTTTATTCAAAGCCAAAATATTAGTACTGAGTTGTGATTCATCAAAAATTAAACTTTGAATACCATAAGCGAACGGTATTGTTGCGCGAACCGTATGGTTTAAACGCTGTTCATGATAAGCATCTTGTAATTGAAAGTGTTGCGGGCGTAAAAATAATCCTTCACCCCATAAAATTTTTTCTGCTTTAAACATTGTTTTTACCAGTCGCTATTCGATTCATTACTTTGTTGCTGAACACCTAACATTTCTTGTACAGCTTCAAGAGGGTTTTCCTCCTTAATCACATGAGTTAACCATTCATGTAGAGGCATTTGTGACCATTTAATGGTTTTTTGCAGCATATAACTGACAGGGCTATGCGGCTCATTCACTTGAAAATAGTCAGCAATATCTTGCAAGACTTTCATGGCTTGTTCACGATTTTCAAGATGATTTTGCACTTGAGGTTTAAACTGCTGTGTATGCTGTTGTTGTATTATTTGCATATCATTCTGCACGGAAGTTACAGTGGAAAGTGTCTGGCTTTCAATTGGAGAATTTGATTGAACCTGTTCAGCGCTCGATGAATTGATAAAAGCATCTGCTTTATAGATTTTTTTTAAACTCAAGTGAATCATTTCGATTTGAGAGTCAATGCCAGCAAAGCTTGGCGCATCTAAACCCATCAAATCATCAAGAGTCGTTTTTAAGTTTTCCCAATGGTTTAAAATATCTAAAAACTGTTGGTAATACTGGTATTGAATTGATTTTGAGGTATTGAACAAGGCATGTTCAAACTGTTCCATACCATTAAAAGACTCTTCTTGATCATCATCTTCATGGTTGGATTTACGTCTTTGGTTTTGAACATGAAGTAGTCGATCATAGTCGGATAGGGAATAAGCTGCCGCGCCATGAACGATTGAAACTGATTTAATTAATGTTGGGATTTGATTAATTATCCCTTGTAATAAACCTAGACGTTGATCAAGGTCATCATCTTCAATTTCAGGATGAAGTTGTAGCCAAAAGTCTTGCAAACTTTTTTGTGTAAGTTCAATCCCTTTGGCAATCCCTTCGAAACCATGAATGTGAGTCCACGCTTCAAGCAACCAACCATATAAGCGAATATCTTTTGTATGTTCGCGAAGTAGATCTGACGATTTTTGGTGCACAAAGCCCCAATCTGCCTGTTTTGGTTCTGCGATCCAGTCGCCTTGATCCAAGAGCGGGTCATCTTGTGTTTTAGCTTTTTTAATTGCATGAAAATCATTTGAAAATGAAAAATCACTACCGCAAGGTAAATCGTCCGTAATCGGTTGCAATAAAGCGTCGAGCTCTAAACTCATATTCTACATCGTTCCTAACTTATGCTTCTAAGGTTTTAGTCTTTTTGCTGCTGCGTTTTTTCGCAGGTTTACTTTTAGGATCTAAAACATAAATAATTTCATCGTCTTTGACATCGATTTCAATGACTGATGGAATCTTTTGTTCACTCATTGCCATCAACAATTCAGTGGCTAAAGCAGGTAAGACCGTCGCATTTAAAATGTTGTCGACATTACGCGCACCACTATCGACCTCAGTACAGCGACTTAATAATAATTCGACTAAATCATCGGTATAGCGTGTTTGCGTACCATATTGTTTTTCAATACGCGCGGTGATTTTGCCTAATTTATGCTGAATAATGCGTACGAGCAGATCATCGTGCAATGGGAAATACGGCACGATACGCATACGACCTAAAAATGCCGGCTTAAATTGTTTATATAAAGCTGGTTTTAATACATCTAGAAGTTCTTCTGCTGACGGCCATTCTTCTACTGGCTGATTTAAACAAGCCTGCATAATGGCACTTGAGCCTGCATTTGAAGTCAATAAGATCGTGGTATTTTTAAAGTCAATGACACGACCTTCACCATCTTCCAAAGTACCTTTATCGAATACTTGGTAGAATAGCTCTTGAACATCGCTGTGTGCTTTTTCAATCTCATCGAGCAAAACCACACTATATGGATTTCGGCGAACTGCTTCTGTCAGTACGCCACCTTGGCCATAACCGATATAACCTGGAGGAGCACCTTTTAAAGACGAGACGGTATGTGCTTCTTGATACTCAGACATGTTAATGGTGATTAAATGTGACTCACCACCATATAACTCGTTTGCTAACGCGAGTGCAGTTTCAGTTTTACCCACACCACTTGGGCCAACCAGCATGAAAACGCCTTGAGGTTTATTTGGATCTTCCAATTTTGCCTTAGAGGTTTTAATGCCTTGTACCAGTTGATGCAGTGCATAATCTTGCCCCATCACACGTTGTTCTAACTGTGCTTCAAGCTTCAAAATTTGCTGAATTTCATCATTCACCATTTTACCAACAGGGATGCCGGTCCAGTCTGAAATGATTTCATTAATAATTTGAGCATTTACACGTTCAAAAACCAGCGGCGTTTGACCTTGTAACGTTGCCAGTTGGTTACGAATATTGCTTAAAGTTTCAATATTTTCTGGTTTTTGCTCGGACTCTTGTTCAAGCGTTTTAATCTGTTGAACGATTTCGAGTTCTTTTTTCCACTGCGTTTCTGTTGACTGAATCTCCTGTTCAAGCGCGGATATTTGTGTTTTTACACTTTCAATGCGTTCGTGGTGAATCGGAATATTCTTATGTTCATTTTCAAGAATCGCCAATTCAAGCTTCAAATTATGTAATTGAGCTTGAAGTTGATCCAATTTTACTGGTTGTGCATTTTGCGTTAACGCAACACGCGCAGAAGCTGTATCTAAGACACTAATCGCTTTATCAGGCAATTGACGGCCAGTGATATAACGGTGCGAAGCATGGACTGCAGTAACGATAGCTTCATCGTCAATTTGTAAATTGAAATGTTTTGCCATCACGGGAATCATGGCACGCAGCATATCGATTGCGACTTCTTCAGTCGGTTCTTCAACCTGAATTACTTGGAAGCGTCGGCTTAATGCGGCATCTTTTTCAAAATACTGCTTATATTCAGCCCATGTGGTTGCGGCAATGGTTCTTAACTCACCACGTGCAAGCGCCGGTTTTAACAGGTTTGCTGCATCATTTTGACCTGCTTGACCACCAGCACCAATCAACGTGTGTGCTTCATCAATAAATAAAATGATTGGATGTGCAGAGGCTTGAACTTCATGAATAACTTGTTTTAAGCGATTTTCGAATTCACCTTTAACACTGGCACCCGCTTGTAGTAAGCCCATATCTAAAGTATGAATGCTGACATTTTTTAAAGCATCTGGAACTTGGTTGGTTGCAATTTTTAATGCCAGACCTTCAACGACAGCAGTTTTACCAACACCAGGCTCACCCGTTAAAATCGGATTGTTTTGACGACGACGCATCAAAATATCGAGCATTAAGCGGATTTCAAACTCACGACCAATCACAGGATCAATGCCACCATTTTTAGCTTTTTCAGTAAGATTAATGGTGTATTGGTCTAGAGCTGGTGTTTTAACTGGCGTAGTTGCATTCGTTTGTGCTGCTGATTTTTCATCAAGTGTTGCAGTTGCTAAATCTTCATTTTCAATGCTTTTTAGGCAAAGATCTAAAAATTTATGTTTAATCGTATCGATAGGTAATAAATCGAAAAGAGAAGAAGCTCTTGCTGCAATTTGGTATAAATCTGGCGCGGTAAGGAGCGCAACAAGTAAATGACCACTACGAATTTGTGGATTTTGTTCAGCAGAAGCTAATAACCAAGCTTGTTCAAGTAAGCGCACAATGGATTGGGCAAAAATAGGAGTGCGCGTATTTCCTTTTGGAAGTTGAGCAATACTTTCTTTGAGGTCATCTGCCAAACCATCTGCAGAAACTTTGTATTTTTCTAAGAGTATTTGAAGGTCATTTTTATTGTTATAGGTTAATAATTCGAGTAAAAAATGTTCAATTTCGATTTCATAATTTTGCTGTGAAATACATGTATTGGCTGACTTTTCAAGTGAAATGCGGGCGTGAGGTGAAAGTTTAGTAATTAAAACTTTTAAATTATTCATAAATAACTCATCAAATTTAGAATCCACAGTACGAAATTTTACAAGTTTGACTGTGATCTCTTTTTCTTGCTATAAAAATAAAAACTTTAAAATCAACACCTTATATGTTATTAGTGTCTTGCTTTAGGCGATATAATACAGACTAAATAAAAAAAGGAAAAAGATTTTTTTATAAAATGAAACAAAAAAAAACAAATAGTCGACAAACTTTGAAGTATTTGGCACATTTTTGTATTGACTCTATGTGCTTATTTTTTGTTAAATCTGCAGCATATTTTTAATTTTGATAAATGAAGAGAAAACCCACGGGAAAATAAGTGGTGATTTCTCCACATAAATTAAGTTTTAGCACGTAGAAATACAGAGGCAATTTTGAATAAATTTAGTGTTTTATTACCTATAATTTTAGCAGCCAGTTTAACACAAACCGTTTTTGCAAAAGATAAAGCGGCATCTGTGAAAAAATCCTGTTTAAAGAATTATCCACTGGCAGTAGGTGATACAGATCCAGAGATTATTGGTTTTTATAATCAGTTATGTGACAAAAAAAATAAGAAAAATGAGAACTTAAAAAATGAAATTTTTGTAGATATTGCCAAAAAATATCAAGCCAATGGTTACAATTTAAAAGCATTGCAAGCGGTCAATCTGCTGCGAGAAAAGAACTATCAGTCGCCTGAACTTACTGATGTCACTTTTTTAGCAGGTATCGCTATTTCTTATAATGCGCTGAATCATATGCGGAGTAATGAAAATCGTACTCTAGATGAACAGACCTATTCTCCTGCCAAAGTGTTGTCGGATAATATTCGTTATATTCAGCCGACGATTGATAAATCTACGTCTACTGCAGCAGATGCTCGTGAAAAAAGCACTGAATCTTCGAGCAATGTGAAATCTAAACAGACGATACCTACAAAAAAACGAACCAATACAGCGTCTACGAAGCCTAAACAAACGAATACAGCAGCAAGTAAAAAGAAAACCACCACGACAGCAAAACCGCAAGCTACAGCGAAAAAACCTGCTACTGGTGGTTCACCTTTCGATACATTGAAGAATAAATAACAAGGAAAAGCACTCATGGCAAAACGTGAAAGTGTACAGAAAAAACTTCAACGAATTCGTCCTCCTCGTGTTCAATTGACTTACGATGTTGAAGTTGGCGACGGTAAAGAAATTAAAGAGTTACCATTCGTTGTAGGGGTGTTAGGTGATTTCTCTGCGGCATCTGAAGTAGAGAAAACTAAATTAAAAGACAAGAAATTCATTAATGTTGATTTAGATAATATTGATGAGGTAATGGAGTCTTTAGCGCCACGTGCTAATTTTCAAGTTGAGAATACCTTGACTGAAGACGGTGGAAAAATGTCGGTAGATCTTACATTTAAGAGCATGGCCGATTTCACTCCAGAGCAAGTTGTACAACAGGTTGATCCATTACAAAAGTTAGTTGCCGCGCGTGAGCGTCTGTCTGACTTGCGTAATAAAATTTCAAATAATGAACGCTTAGAAGATTTACTGGATGAAGTGTTACATAACACTGATCAAATTCGTAAGTTGAGTGTGGAGGCAGAAAATGAGTAATTTTAATACTGCAACTGCTGCAAACCTTGAAGCAACTGAAGAATATTCGCTTTTAGATTCAATTGTTGAACAAAGTCGTATTGCGCGTACAGATCAAGAACATGATCGTGCAAAAAGTCTGATCGGTGAGCTTGCCAAAGAAGTCATGGCAGGTACCATCACCGTTTCGGACAATATGACTTTATCAATTGATAAGCGTATTGCTGAAATTGATGCGTTGATTTCATCTCAGTTAAGTAAAATCATGCACCATGCTGAATTTCAAAAAATTGAATCGACATGGCGCGGTTTGTATTATTTCTGCCAAGAAACGCCTTCAAACTCTCTAACAAAAATTCGTATGTTAAATACGACGAAAAAAGAGCTGATTAAAGATTTCCAAGGTGCGACCGATTTTGACCAAAGCACATTGTTCAAAAAAATCTATGAAGAAGAATATGGATCATTCGGTGGTGCACCTTATGCAACACTGATTGGTGATTTTGAGTTTGACCGTACACCTTCTGATATGTATTTGCTTGAGCAAATTTCACATGTCGCGGCGGCTGCACATGCACCGTTTATTTCGGCTGCTAGCCCGAATATGTTGGGACTAGAGTCTTTTACTGATATTGATCGTCCGCGTGATGTATCTAAAATCTTTGAAACAGCAGAATATGTACAATGGCGTTCATTCCGTGAAAGTGACGATGCACGTTATGTTGCGTTGACAATGCCACGTGTATTGGGTCGTTTGCCATATGATCCAAAAGAAGGCATTGCCACTGAAGGCTTTAACTTCGTTGAAGAAGTTTCCGGCGAAAACCACAATGAATATTTATGGATGAACGCGGCTTATGCTTTTGGTACACGTTTAACCAATGCTTTTGATATGCATGGCTGGTGTGCTGCGATTCGTGGTGTAGAAGGTGGTGGTTTAGTTGAAGGCTTGCCTGTCCATACGTTCAAAACCAATGATGGTGAAGTGGTCTTTAAATGCCCAACTGAAATTGCCATTACCGACCGTCGTGAAAAAGAGCTGAGTGATCTTGGTTTTATTCCGTTAGTTCATTGCAAAAATACTGATTATGCAGCATTTTTCGGTGCGCAATCGACGCAAAAACCTAAAAAATATGACAGCGATACAGCTAATGCAAACTCTGCATTGTCTAGCCAGATCCAATACATCATGGCAGTTTCACGTATTGCACATTATTTAAAAGCAATGATGCGTGACAAAGTAGGTAGTTTTGCATCAGCAGGTAATGTTGAGACCTTCTTAAATGAGTGGTTATCGCAATATGTATTACTTGATGATGGTGCATCTCAAGAAGCTAAAGCTCAGTATCCATTGCGTGAAGCTTCTGTAAAAGTTGTAGAAAATCCAGCTTTGCCTGGTCACTACAAATCTGTGGTTTTCTTAAGACCACATTTCCAGTTGGATGAGTTGTCTGTTTCATTACGACTTGTGACCGAGTTACCTCAGTCCTCAAATTAATTTTGGGTCAACACTATAATAACTTTAAATAAATAGGTATTCAGAACAATGAAAGATATATACATTCAATTTCGTGGTAAGTACAAAGTAGACGGCGAATCTCGTGATGCAGAGCACAAGAGTTGGTTAGAAGTAAACTCTTGGACGCATAACATCCGTCAACCTAAATCTGCGACTTCTTCCAGTGTGGGTGGTCACACCGCAGAACGTGTAGAACATTCTGACATGGTTTTTGTTAAAGATTTAGATGCGACAAGCCCTAAACTTTGGGAAGCATGTTCAGCAGGTTATACATTTGATGAAGTTCAAATTGATTTTTACCGTGCGAATGGCGACAAACGCATTAAATATCTTCAAATCAAACTGAAACATGTGTTGGTTTCTAGTGTGACACCAACCGTAAATGATGAAGGTGTTCCACACGAATCATTTGGTTTGAAATATGCTGCAGTAGAGTGGACATATAACCAACAAGATATTAACGGTACTGCGAAAGGTGCTGTTACTAAGAAGTGGTCATTATCTAACAACACTGCTTCATACGCAGCGTAATAGATGGATTCAGATAGAGGCTAACTTGGGTAGCCTCTATTTTCATTTTTTTAAATATTTATAAGAAGATATGAATCTCGATCAGCTTTATCCTTATGGTTTTAGAACGACATTATTTGACCGCTTATTACCAGCTGATGCTCAACAGACTCAAGGTCTGTCTTTGCAAGAACTTCGTGAATCTGTTGCTTCCGATTTAGAGGATCTCCTCAATAGTCGTGTGGCAAAATTAGATGAACTGATTGATGACTTTCCATTAGCAAAAAAGTCTATTTTGCAATTTGGCATTATCGATTTTGTGGGCTTATCGACAGCAAATCCATCGGATCGTGACAAAATTTGTCAGTCAATTGAACAATCGATTGCTGCACATGAGCCGCGTTTAAAGCAGATTCGAGTCGAAATGCTCATGGATGGTCATAATATGGGGGCACTATGTTTAAGTATTCAGGCATATTTAAATATTCATCCTTTATATGAACCGGTTATTTTTGATGCCTTATTAAAACCAACAACACAACAATATGTTATTTCTCCAAGAGCTTAATGAAGTGGGTTATCTGTGATTGAAGAGCTGTTACCGTATTACGAAAAACAACTACAGGAATTTGGACAACAGTCCCGTGAATTTGCCAGTAAATACCCCAAAATCGCCCAGCGTTTGTCTTTAAACCAAGAACAAATAGATGACCCGCATATTGAGCGTTTAATTCAAGCATTTTCTCTAATTTCTGCACGGATTGATAAAAAACTTGCAGATAGTTATGACGTTTTTACCCGTTCAATTTTTGAGGTGATGTTTCCTCAATATTTAAAACCATTTCCTGCATGTTCTGTGGTGAGCTTCGAAGATATAAATAAAATTAAGCAATTAACAGATCGACACGTTATTCCAAAGGCGACCAGTCTAAAAGCCAAAAGTACGCGTGGTGTTCAATGTGAATATCAGACGGTACAAGAAGTCACTTTATTACCGATTCAATTAAAACAGCTCAATTTCAAAACTCATCCATCGGCACATATGCATTTAAATCAAAATGCTACATTGAGCTTAGGATTTGAAATTTTTTCGAATAAGCACGCTTTACTCAAAAATGAAACTTTGCCGATATTTTTAGACGCTATTTCTAATTTTCCTTTACAGGTTTTAGATAGTATTTTTAAATCGACTACGAGTTTTTCGATTCGTGTGGGGCAGCACATTTTTGATATTGCCAATCCATTTGAAATTATGGGCTTTGATGAAGTTCAAAGTGTTCTACCTATCGATCAGCATACGCATCATGCATATCGTTTATTGATGGAATATTTTTGTGTTCCTGAAAAATTCAATTTTTTAAATCTAAATTTAGATTTCATTAAGTTTTTAAGTTTAGAACACAGTGAATTTGATGTTCAAATGCACTTTAAGCTTAATTTAAACGATCAAGCGGCAATTCGAAATTATTCTGAATTAAATGCTGCAAATTTTAAATTGTTTGCTACACCAATCGTTAATCTCTTCAATAAACAAGCAGAGCCGCAAAAGATTAATCATAAGCGAATGGAATATCCATTGGTGACAGATGCGCACCATCCTGAATATTTTCAGGCCTATAGCATTTTAAAAATGAATATGGTGCGTGAAAAAAGTAACCAAGATGAAGTGTATTATCCGGTACTGCCTTTTTTTGCAATGAGTCATTATCATCAAGATAAAGTCCAGTTTTTTTATAGTTTAAATCCGCAGCAGATGAAGAATAAACATCAGGAATTAAACTATTCAATCATATCTCGTGCTTTAGACCCGCATAGTACTCAGTCCGATTTTATTAGTACTGAACTTTTGTGTAGTAATCGTGAGTTACCTTACGAAAGTTATAATAAAGATCAGAATGCATTAACACTGAATGATAGTAATTTGGCACGTCGTGCTCTGATGCTCAAACGACCGTCGTTACCGTATTATTTTGAGCAAAATAAACAAGAACAGTGGCGGGTCATTTCACATTTATCTTTGAATAATATGTCTTTAATGAAAGGCGATGCGGTCTCTCATATTAAAGAACTTTTGGAATTGTATAATTTACCTAAATCAAAAGAAAACCAAATTATTATCGACTCCATAAAAAAGATTCAGTTTTCTACTACGCAGAAACTTGTGGATAGTAAACCATTTCCATTATTTGTCAGAGGTTTAAAAGTACAGCTCGATATCGATGCGGATATATTTAGAGGACATAGCCTATATATATTTAGTCAATTGCTGGCCCATATCTTTAATTTAAAAGTCAATATGAACAGCTTTGTCGATGTCTCGGTTTTTGATGCAAATAGTCAACAGGAGTTATACCAATGCGTGCAGAACGTTGGTGGCAAGAAAGCTCTGTAATTGACGGACTTTTCCAAGAACCGAAAGCCTACGAGTTTGTTCAAGCCACTCGTTTGTTAAGACATGCACCTTATGGAGCGGCTCAAGTTCACTGGGCAAATGACTTTGAGTTTAATAGTTCACTTAATCTGAACTTCCCGAACACTGAAATTGAAAGTTTAGAGTTCAACGATGAGAAAGTTGAACTGACAAATTTAATGGTAGGTTTAACGGGTATTCAAGGTGCATTACCTTATAGTTATACCAATAAGATTAAGCTCAGCGGGCGACATCAGCGACACGAAACTCAAAAGTTTTTAGGGCTGTTTAATCATAAATTAACAGCACATTATGTTGATGCCAGTTTAAATTATCATTTACCTATTCGTTATGAAATCGAGCAGGATAATCACTATCTTGATATTTTACATGCATTAAATGGTTATATCCGTAGCCAGCATGATCAGCCAGATTTAGATGATTATTTTGCTGAATTCTCAGGTTTAATGCAGGGGCAAAACAATACAGCTTATGCATTAAAAACCATGCTGAATTGTATCTTTAAGCAGAAATTTGATATTCGAGAATTTATCCCTGAAACTTTTGTATTTGAAGAAGATCAGAGAACATGTTTAGGTGGATCTCAGCCAAGCTTATTGGGGCTGAATACTTTTTGTGGTGAGAAGATTCAACAGATTGACGAAAAAATTGAAATCGTGATTGGACCTTTAAATCATGAAGATTATTTAACATTTTTACCGAATCAGGCACGCAGCCTAAAATTAAAACAAATGATTCAAACTTGGTGCAGTCCAACATTAATGGTGGATGTGCGCTTAATTTTACAAAAAGAAGAAATAAAACCGGTGTGTTTAAATTCTTTGAGCGGAATTGGTTTAGCTCAGGGAGCATTTTTACAGCCGAATAAACAGGTCGATAATACAGAAACCTGTTATGCCTTAATGGGGAATTTATAATAATGCTGAAATTAATAATTGGAACCTTTAGTACGCTTTTTGTTTTGTGTACTGCTTTCGTGATTTTTTACTGGCGAGATACAGGCTATGACCCGACAGCTTTCGATTTAGTCACATACTTTTTACTTCTTCCTTTAGCTTTATGTGCAATTATTTTGTCGCCTTATTTGCTTTACAAGGGCATTCAACATCAAAAAGAAAAAAAACTTGAAGCTGAAAAACGTGCAGAAGAACAAGCTGAGCAACAACAACTTGAGGCCATTGAACAAGCAAAACCAAAGCCTATTGATGTACAGCAATTTCGTTTAAATGTTTATTCTTCAGCGGCTTGGCATAGTTTTGGTGAAAACGAACAAATTATCCAAGATATTCAACAATTCAAAAGTCCTGAACTCGATGATAAGTTATTTAATGCATACGGTTTGCCTGTTCTTTCATTTCGAATCAAAGATTTAGATGAACTCACTAATGAAGAAGCAGATGATGAATATAGTGCCATCACCATGCGTGAAAAACGAATCCAGTCACTTATTCAGCAACAACTAGAGCAACACGTTGAAAGTCTATTTTTAATTGCAGAGCATCTGAAGCAATCAGCACTCTTTTATGATAGTGAATTGGCATATCAGTACCGTATGCATCCGGGTTGGGTGGATCCAGATTATACGCAAGATGAACATTCAGAACATTTGGCGAACTATGCACAGCAAGTTTCACGTTTAAATCGTTTAAATGTCCATATTTTGCTTGCTGATAATTTGATTCATCAATGGAATGATGATTATGCTCAAATTATTCAGCAGTATTTATCTGACGGATTTTCGATCATTCCCGAACAAATTCATATCGAGCCACATTTTATCGGCACTCAAGTCGCTTATTCAGAATGGTTAAGCATTTTAGAGATGATTTCAAAACAAAAGTTTGAAGTCAGTTTGATTCTCAATGCTGACTCTGAAATCGATCAAGAATGGATTGATGAAAAGATGTGGTTACAAGAAAAATACATTGCTGCAGAATTTGCATCGAGTTGGTGTTTGGCTGCTTCAGACGTTCAAGTTCGAGGTTTAACTCCAAATAAAGTGCTACAAGTGGTGGCACATGAGCCTGAGTTGAAACGTCATTTAGAGCTTCAAGCACTGAATAATTTAGATCAGTATGATCAAGAACAACCCTTTTTATTGATGTTAGATGATGCAACGGATATGAAAGTGGTGAAAAAATTACAGTATAAATTTAATGAAACAGCGATTGAAACCTATCATTTTTTATATACAAAACAGAATCTTGGAAATACCCAGCAATTGGCAAAAATTTTTGGATTCATGTTGGGTATGCACTTGCCAGAAGAGTTAACTGCCATGATTTATAGCACAGACCAAGAATCGACATTTGCTTTTATTCAAGCATTTTCAGTAGAAGATGAACTTGAACAAGAAACTGTTTAATTAGAATTAAGACGAAATTGAGAACATTGTGAACACACTATTTTATACGATCCTCGGTTATGTTTGGCAGTACGTCACCAATCCTAAAGCGATGGTGGCTTTGTCATTTTTTGTGGCCATTGTTGCCATGCATAATTCGATTCCGCAAAAGACTTTTTATATTGTGGTTGCTGTTTATATTCTCGGATTAATTCTGTGGGGTATATATGAATTAGTACAGCATTATCGTCATAAACAGCAAGGCGAGGAACTTGCTGAGGCGATTGCCAAGGATAATGAAGCTGAATACGGTAAACAAAAAAATAAAGAAGAACTTGCGCTGATCAATCAGCAAATGAAAGACTCGATTCAACTTATCCGTAAATCAAAACTCGGCGACAAAAAGGGTAATGCAGCCCTATATGAATTACCTTGGTACATGGTGATTGGTAACCCAGCAGCGGGTAAAAGTTCAGCGATTTATAATTCTGGTCTTAGATTTCCATTTGAAGAAACTCATCAGAAAATGGTGTCGGCAGGTCTAAGTGGTACTCGTAACTGCGATTGGTTTTTCTCTACAGATGGTGTCTTACTCGATACCGCAGGTCGATATTCTGTTTATGCCGAAGACCATTCAGAATGGTTAGGTTTCTTAAATATTCTCAAGAAAAACCGTTCTAAAGCACCAATTAACGGTTTAATCGTGATTGTTTCTGTGGCGGAGCTTGTTAGTCAAAGTCCTGAAAAATCAATCAAATTAGCCAAAAACTTACGCGCACGTATACAGGATTTGACGGAACGTTTAGAAATTTTTGCGCCAGTGTATATCGTTTTTTCAAAAATGGATTTGATTGCTGGCTTTACAGAATTTTTTGATTGTTATGATAAGGATGAATTTGATCAAGTTTGGGGTGCAACACTACCTTATGATCCAGACTCATCCGAACATGCTGTTGAGATGTTCGAAAAGCATTATTCAATTTTATATGATGGTTTGAAGAGCGTCAGTACTACGCACTTGAGTCGTCGTCATTCGCAAAATATTTCTCCAAGTGTAAT
The DNA here is from genome assembly GCF_013418285.1 of Acinetobacter sp. YH12152. NCBI lineage: Bacteria > Pseudomonadati > Pseudomonadota > Gammaproteobacteria > Moraxellales > Moraxellaceae > Acinetobacter > Acinetobacter sp. YH12152. Next base: position 6,774 of record NZ_VPCH01000051.1, on the reverse strand, counting down.
GACATTTCCACTTGAGTTTAAAAGTTTAAAGCCAGTGCTCAAAACTTTTATTGGTACGTTGTTTCAAGACAACCCTTATCAGTTTAAACCGGTATTCCGTGGGTTCTATTTCACCAGTGCGTTGCAAGAAGGTGTGATTGAAAGTCCAATGACGGAGCAAATCGCTGAAGACTTTCATTTGGTGAAAAGTACGGATAGTGAGTTTGGCATTCCTACGAATTCTGTTTCGCAAGACCATGGTTATTTCTTAAAAGGACTCTTTTCAACCGTCATTTTAAAAGATAAAAATCTAGTTAAACAACATATCAATCCTGCACGTAAACGTCAGCGCTTTATGGCATTTATTGCTGCATTGTTATTGGTTGCTGTGGTGCTTGGGTTATGGGTTTGGTCGTATCGTAATAACCAACAACTCGTGGCGGAAGTTCAAGCTGACTTAGACAAAGTTGTGCAAATGGAAAGCCGTAGCGGAAGTGAGCTTTCGACTCAATTGGATGCATTGCTGATATTACAAGGGCATTTACAGCAGCTCGATCACTTTGATGAAGATCGTCCTTTGAAATATAGCTTTGGTTTATACCAAGGGAATAAAATTCGTGAAAAACTCAAAGTTGAGTATTTACGAGGTATTCAACAAATTGTATTAGCACCATCTCAGCAAAATATGGCGCAGTACTTACAACGTGTCAAAGCCAATGAATCGACGTTGAAAGAAAATCACGTCAATGTACAAATTACTCAAGCGGTGAAATCAAATCAGCCATATTTAGAACCATCGGATACCAATCCTCAGGATGCCTACAATGCACTGAAGGCGTATTTGATGATGAGCAATCATAAATATATGGAATCGAGCCATTTGAGTGACCAAGTTACTCGTTTCTGGCGTTCATGGTTAGATTCAAATCGTGGTCAAATGCCACGTGGGGAAATGATTCAAAAAGCCGAACAAGTTTTATCTTATGCGATGACTTTAGCTGCTGATCCTGCGTTCCCGCAAATGGAATCTGATCCTTTATTGGTAGATCAAACACGTCAATTATTAACGGCTGTTACTATGGGTATTCCTGCACGTGACCGCGTTTATAATGAAATTAAAATGCGTGGTTCGGTACGTTTCCCTGCAGTGACTGTGAAGCAAATTTTAGGTGAAACAGGCCAAAACAGCATGTTGGGTAGTTATGCCTTGCCAGGTATCTTTACTTACCAAGCTTGGAATGATTATGTAAAAGATGCGATTAACCAAGCCGCGAATAATCCGACTGATACTCAAGATTGGGTACTCAATACCAATCGTTCTGATGACCTGACGTTTAGTGGTAGTCCAGACCAGATCAGTAAACAGTTAACCGAACTTTATAAACAGGAATATATCGCTGAATGGCGTAAATTTTTAAATGCTGTGCATTATGGCAAAGGCGCAGATGTCGCTCAGCAGTCACGTTTTATCGATATTTTAGGTGAACCTGAAAATTCGCCAATTCGTAAAGTTGTCGACCGTATTGCAAAAGAAACCAGCTGGGATAATCCAATTGTTCAAGCAGAACTGGCTGCACCTCAGAAAGGCTTTATTGCCTGGTTTAAACGTAAAGTTCTTAGCCGTGATGATGCGCAGCAGGCACAGCAAGTTGCTTCAAAAGCCGGTCAAGGTGTTATTGCAAAAGAGTTTGATGTGTTCTATCAACTAGTTCGTAAGCGTGATGATCAGCAAAACAAATCAATTTTAGATGAATACATGCTGTCTTTGAGTCAAGTACGTAGTAAGTTCAATGATTTGAAGAGTGGCGGTGATATGGGGCCTGCAAGCATGACATTGGTGAAACAAACCATCAATGATCAAAACTCTGTCTTTAATAGCACGCAAAAATTTGTGGATGAAAAAATGTCTGTGGGTCTGAATGAATTAGATCAACAGTTGATTCAAAAACTCTTTATGCAGCCGGTGACTCAGTCATTTGAAGTTCTTTTGATTCCAGCTCAAAACGAAATTAATAAATTATGGGCAATGCAGGCGTATCAACCATTTACAACCAATCTTGCACCTAAATATCCATTTAATAGTAATGCTACTTTACAAGCGACCAGTAATGAAATTAGCCAAATTTTTGGTGAAAACGGAAGTATCGCTCGCTTTGTAAAAGAATATTTAGATCCATTGGTGATTCGTCGTGGCTATACCTTAACCACGAAAACATGGAAAGATTTGGGCATTGGTTTAAATCCACAATTTGTAGCGAATTTCCAACGCTATGTTGCGCCAAGTAATGGCGTTGCTACAGGGGAATTGAGTCAAGCAGCACCTGCGGCAACCAATCAATCGAACTTCCAATTCTTCCCATTAGAAAATACACAGTTGCTTTCATATACCATTGATATTGATGGTCAGCGTATGGTGTATGAAAATGGTGTTCAGCAATGGGTGAACTTCGTGTGGCCAAATAAAGGGGCAATTCCGGGTGCACGTATTACTGCAATTGACTTGGAAGGTCAAACGCATACGATTTTTGATGAGCCGGGTGAATATGGTATTAACCGATTGATTGAAGGCGCTCAGCGTACTCAAAATGGTAATTCATTTGAAATGGTGTGGCGTAGCAAACAAAATCCAAAAGTGTTTGTAAAAGTGAACTTCCGTTTAATTAGTGGTAACGCATCTGGCCCAACTACAGGTTCAGGCTATTCAGGTATGACTCTTGTTGATCAAGTGGTGACGAATAAAGGTGTTCGTGTCGTAGCAGCGCAAACGATGCCAGCAGGACAAGCACCTGTAGCGCCACCAGCGACTTCACCGATGAGTGTTGTACAAGGAACAGCAACACCATGATGATGAATTTAAAAATGAGAGCGGTGGCATTCGTGCAAAAGAGCAAGGAGTGTGACGATGTATGAAGTGAGAACGATACCGCTGTATTATGGGAAATGTCCAGCTCGTGGTGACTTCTTAAAGAGCCGTGAACAATATTCACTGATTCAGTTAATCGATCAGTGGATCACGGAGGCGCTTGAGTTCGCTATGCGTTCAGACAATTTTAATGCAGCGTATAACTCACTGCCTTCATTAGATTTCTTTATTGCCAGTCCAAAAGATAAGCGTTTTTTGGTTGCCAATTTGATTAGCAGTGAAGACAGTTCAAAGCGTCAATTTCCAATGGTGCTCGCTCATCTGCTAGAAATCGATGATCCTTTCGATAATATTTTGTATGCACCATATCGTTATAAACAGACTTTGATTGACTTATATCAGCGTAACCGAGTGATGCGTTCTATTCGCGATCCCGATATTTTGCTCGATAAATTAGGCAAACTGAATAACGAAATCCAAGTATTCGGAACAGAAGAAACCTCTTCTTTTTATGAGCACCATACTTTGCATTCATTTGCACGTTTATTGAATTTTACGCCTTATCAGTTGGCGCAAAGCATGATTGGTCTCGGTTTGCTGCTACAACCGATTATTCATCAGGGCACGTCTCGGTTGAATAAAGTGTTGATCTTACCGATCAATAATATTAGTTACTGCTATGAAATCGCGGCTTTTTGGGTCAATTTGATTAGTCGCTTTGTCGAAAACCAAGATGCTGAGTTATTCATTGGCATCCTACACAGTGATTCACCTGTTTTACTATTTGGTTTTCAAGGTGCTGATATTACTGCACTCAGTGATGTTTTTACCCAAAATATGCAAAGTGATCATTGGGTTTCCCTGATCGATGCCAGTTGGATTGATCCTTATCTTGAACAAAATGCAGGCTTAGCCGTTTTGGAACAGTCTTTGAGTGAGCGTCAGATCAGCCTTATTCATGGCATTAAACTTTTTAGACAGACTTTTATAGAAGAATAATGATGCAAAGAATCTTACCAATGTTGCCCAAATTTCTTGCGAGTGTGTGCATTTTAGGCTGTTCGGCTTTGCTCTGGGCAGAACCTATTGTGATTGAAGGAGCTGTACCGAATGAAGCAACCAAGCAAGAAATATTAAATAAAGCCTATTTGACCTATGGTCAGGCAAATGTGGTTGATAAAATTCAGGTTCGAGCGGTTACTGCACCCAATGGTTGGGGCAATAGCGTAAGCCAGATGATTAATGATGACTTAAAGAAAGTAAAACAGGGGAAACTCTCTGTACGCGGAACGCAAGTCGATTTAAGTGGAAAGATGTCAAATCAAAACGATATCCAACCCACGACCACCAAGTTTCAGTCTTTGGTCACAGCACCTTTTCGTTTCAATGCACAGCTTTCTGTCAATCAGGCTGAACAGGCTATTATTGATGCGGCTTTACGTAATCGTATTATTGAATTTGAATCGGGCAGTGCCATTTTAGCGCCATCTGGGGTACAGATCTTAGATGAAATGGTTGTCGCATTGAACCGTGTCGGTGGGAAAAAAGTACGAATTATTGGTCACACAGACAGCTCAGGAAATCCTGAGAAAAACTTAAGTTTAAGTCAAGATCGTGCTAATGCAGTTAAAAACTACCTGATTTCAAAAAATATTGCAGCGGCGAACTTAAGTACTGAAGGGATGGGATCAAATAAGCCTGTAGCAGACAATGCTACGCCTGAAGGTCGTAAGAAAAACCGTCGTATTGAGTTTGAAGTACTGTAACTATTTCAACTTAACTACAACGGCTAATGCAACGAATGAACCCAGTGTATCTAGACTGGGTTTTTTTATGCTAATTGACTCAGTCGATTATTTGATAACTGAAAACGACATTTTTTAAAGCAGCAGTGTTATAACTAAATAAGACTATATTTTGAATAGGGCTAAAGTTTTAATTTTTGCATTTTATACCACTAAAGCATTCATATTTTGAGCAATAAAACAGTGGATTCTAAAATCAATTAAGGTTAAAACATAAGAATCAGTTTTGGATATGCGTTTCATATCTACTGCTTTCAACCTTGTCGTTAAAGAATAATCACTTTTGACATGGCGCAAAGTTTTAAAAAATCTGCAGGACAGTGCGGAAAAACAACAACTCAATATGGATGAATGTGGGAGCAAAGAATGCTTGGTAATATGATGTTTAAACCGCTTTTGATTAGTAGCATGATTGAACATGCGGGTCGCTATCATGCGGATAGTTTAGTAATTTCAAAAAATACAGACACGACGATTACGAAAACCACTTGGGGTGAAGTCCATAAAAATTCAAAACGATTTGCCAATGTTCTTGCATCACTCGGTTTAAATTTAGGGGATCGTGTTGCGACCATCGCTTGGAATAACCATCGTCACTTAGAGTCTTGGTACGCTATTTCAGGTAGTGGTTATGTATGTCACACCATTAATCCACGTTTATTTCCTGAACAATTAATTTTTATCATCAATGATGCCGCAGACCGCGTCATGTTATTTGATAAAACCTTTTTGCCTTTAATCAAAGCAGTAAAACCATTATTAAAATCTGTTGAACATTTTATTTGTTTAGATGGACCAGATGCAGCGATTGTTGAAGCGGTGCCCGATGTGAAGTTTTATGATGAACTTATCGCGGGGCAATCTGCAGACTATACATGGCCAGAATTAGATGAATTATCGGCTAGTTCGTTATGTTATACCTCGGGTACCACAGGCAATCCGAAAGGCGTGTTGTATAGTCATCGTTCAACAGTCTTACACAGTTATGCGATTTGTATGCCGGATTCATTAAATATCTCAGCGAGAGATATTATGATGCCCGTTGTACCGATGTTCCATGTCAATGCATGGGGTACGCCATATGCTGCGGCAATGGTGGGATGTACTTTAGTGCTGCCAGGCCCAGGTTTAGATGGTGCGAGCCTGACACAAATGATTGATGACTATAAAGTATCCGTTGCATTAGGTGTTCCAACAATTTGGCAGGGATTAATCAATGCTGCGCAGCAAGCGGGCAGTCAGCTCCAAAGTTTAGTGCGAAATGTGGTGGGTGGATCTGCTTGCCCACCTGCGATGTTGAAAGTCTTTAAAGAACAATTTAACTGTGAAACGATTCATGCTTGGGGGATGACTGAAACCAGTCCATTAGGTTCTTCAAACCAGTTTAAAGCCAAACATTTATTATTATCTGAAGAAGAACAATTACAAGTAAGATTGTCTCAAGGTCGTCCACCATTTGGGGTCGATTTACGTATTACCGATGAAGAAAACGGTACACACGAAGTTGCACGTGATGGCGAAACGACGGGTAATTTACAGATCCAAGGGCATTGGATTATTGGCAATTACTTTGGCAAAACAGAATCTGCATTAACCTCAGATGGTTGGTTTGATACCGGGGATATTGCAACCCTGAACGAAGATGGTTTCTTAAAAATTAGTGACCGTTCAAAAGATTTGATCAAATCGGGCGGTGAATGGATTTCTTCTGTTGAGTTAGAAAATTTAGCTATGGGACATCCCAAAATTGCAATGGCAGCAGTGATTGCAGCTACTCATCCGAAATGGGATGAGCGTCCTGTATTAATTGCGATTAAAAAGCCAGATGTTGATTTATCTGATACAGAAATTTTGGATTATTATGCAGATAAAGTTGCTAAATGGCAGGTACCTGATAAAGTAATTTTCGTGGATGCTATTCCATTGAGTGGCACAGGGAAAATGCTGAAAAAAGATCTGCGTGAGCAATTTGGTGCTGTATTACTAGAAAGCCAACTTAATAGATCTCTTTCATAAATCAAAAAACGATCTTCTTTTTGGTTAATATTTGCACTCCGGATTTCTTAGCATTCGTGCATAATCTGCGGATGAAATACATCGATTCAAACAAGCTTTCTGATCCTCAGT
>NZ_VPCH01000050.1:0-25500 GCF_013418285.1 Acinetobacter sp. YH12152 | reverse complement strand
TAGAGGAATTGCCACAAGATACGATAAGCTAAAACGTAACTATCAAAGCGCTGTTGCTTTAGCTTGTATATTTATATGGTTGCCTCTTTAGCTCAATTTATCGGCTGTAAATGTCAACACACCCTAAGCAATATTCAAAAATAGCATTCTCTAAAACCTGATCTTGATCAGGTTTTTTATTTCGGAAAATCTGCACGTTGTTTTTGACAAAGCAATGGATCGACGGGCGTGATCACGCGTTTGCCATCCTGTATCCGATACATTTCTGCCTTGGTCACATGATCATTGCGATCATACTCACAGGCTAAGCCGCCAGTCCCTTCATCTGAAGGATGAATGCCATAGATCATATAAATATAAAAACCGATCAAGCATACAAAACCTAAGCAGCCTACTAGTACTAACCAAGCCAGACCTTTCAACACTCGCTTCACATTTTTATGCATAAGCTGATCTTCAATTTGTACTGAATCGATAGCAACTGATCTTAGCCGATCCTCGCTTTCAATATGCAGGTTGATTTTTATCTTATTCAGCAGCAAGCGTTGACCAAAAATATCAAACGACTCGCCCGTTCTCATCATTGCACTAGGTTGATTAATCCGTACACTCAAAAAACCAATAAAAATTTATAGATCATAAGGACAGGATTATGAGCGAGGCTTACATCATTGATGCCATTCGCACACCGCGCGGCAAAGGAAAAAAAGACGGTTCACTACATGCCGTTAAACCGATTAGCCTACTGACCGGTTTATTGAACGAATTACAAAACCGACATCAATTTGACACCGCTGCAGTTGACGACATTGTACTGGGCTGTGTAACCCCCATTGGTGACCAAGGCGCAGACATTGCCAAAACCGCAGCCATTGCAGCAGGTTGGGACAATGATGTGGCAGGCGTTCAAATCAACCGTTTTTGTGCATCAGGTTTAGAAGCTGTGAATATGGCAGCGCAAAAGGTCCGCTCTGGTTGGGAAGACCTTGTGGTGGCTGGCGGTGTAGAGTCGATGTCTCGTGTGCCAATGGGCTCAGATGGCGGCCCTTGGGCGCTCGACCCTGAAACCAATATGGCCTGTGATTTTATACCACAAGGCATTGGGGCAGATTTAATTGCCACCATTGACGGTTATAGCCGAGCAGATGTGGATGCCTTTGCAGCGAACTCTCAGCAAAAAGCAGCCGCAGCTCAAGCCAATGGTTATTTTGACCAATCTGTCGTTCCTGTTAAAGACAAAGCAGGCGTGACAGTTTTAGCCAAAGATGAATTTATTAAACCAACGACCACAGCAGAAGGCTTAGGCAAGCTCAATCCAAGTTTTGCCATGATGGGGCAAATGGGCTTTGATGCCATTGCCTTGCAAAAATATCCTGAAGTGGGTGCTGTTAACCATGTACACCATGCAGGCAATTCATCGGGCATTGTCGATGGCGCTGCAGTGGTGTTGCTTGCCTCTGAAAAAGCCGTAAAAGAACAAGGCCTAAAGCCACGTGCCAAAGTGCTCGCAACTGCATTAGTGGGCGCAGACCCGACCATTATGCTGACAGGTCCTGCACCTGCTGCACGTAAAGCCTTAGCCAAAGCTGGCCTAACAATTGATGATATTGACCTATTTGAAGTGAATGAAGCTTTTGCAGCTGTGGTGATGCGTTTTATGACCGAACTCAACGTTGACCCTGCCAAAGTCAATGTGAATGGCGGCGCAATTGCATTAGGACATCCGCTGGGTGCAACAGGCGCCATGATTTTAGGAACCCTGATGGATGAACTGGAACGCCAAGGTAAAAAGCGCGGTTTAGCAACCTTGTGTGTGGGCGGTGGTATGGGCATCGCAACGATTATTGAGCTAGTTTAATTAACCGAACCGTACACAGCATTTGATACTTGGTATGTGTCATCCACAACCTGACCAAAAATTGAAAATAATGTTTCTGCGAACTTTTAGAAAAAAGACATTAGTTGACAGGTTTTGTGGATGACAAATGGTTTTGCCTACTTTTGCCGAAACAAAAGTAGGTCGAACCTGAATGAAGCTAAAGCACTGCTTTAGCTGAAATGAAAAAAACAGTAATAAACAAATTTGTAAAGACTCCGTAGTGACGATGAATAATTTAAATCTCAAAAATCACTAGCAAAGTCATAAAAATATTTGGATAAAATTTATGAGCGCAATTCAATTTGAAAAAAATGCCGACAATATCGTCATTTTAACTTTAGATTCTCCAAACCAATCTGCCAACACCATGAATGCAGACTTCCGCACGGCACTGGCTGAAACGGTAGACAAACTGCAAGCAGATGAAAATATTGTAGGGATTATTTTCCGTTCCGCAAAAAAAACCTTCTTTGCAGGCGGTGATTTAGACGAACTGATTCAAGCTACACCTGAGCATGCAACTGAATTCTTCAATATGATTGAAGAAATGAAAGCCAAACTGCGTTATATCGAAACACGCGGCATTCCTGTTGTTGCAGCCTTAAATGGCACAGCGCTGGGCGGTGGTTGGGAGTTAGCACTCGGTTGTCATTATCGAATCGCACTGAATGATGCTAAGGCGAAATTTGGCTTACCAGAAGTAACTTTAGGCTTACTACCGGGCGGTGGCGGTATTGTACGTATGGTACGTTTATTGGGTCTGCAAAATGCTTTTCCGCTCTTGATGGAAGGCAAACAAGTTGGTGTCGAAAAAGCCAAATCGCTCGGGCTGATTCAAGACACTGCAGATAGCCTTGAAGACCTGATGGACAAAGCGATTGCGTGGGTCAAAGCCAATCCAAAATCACAGCAGCCCTTTGATGTAAAAGGCTATAAAATTCCGGGCGGTACGCCATCGACTCCTGCTGTGGCGCAAATGCTCGCCATTGCCCCCGCTATGCTGCGTGACAAAACCAAGGGCTGTTACCCTGCGCCTGAAGCCATTATGTCGGCTGCTGTTGAAGGCGCTCAGGTCGATGTTGATACGGCGCTCACGATTGAATCACGTTACTTTACTTACCTTGCAACCGGTCAAATTTCTAAAAATATGATCGGCACCTTCTGGCATGGTCTCAACGCTATTAAGTCTGGTGCAAGCCGTCCAAAAGACGTCGCGAAATGGCAAGCCACCAAAGTTGGTATTTTAGGTGCAGGCATGATGGGTGCAGGCATCGCTTATGCCACAGCATCAAAAGGCATTGCAGTTGTACTCAAAGATGTTTCTGTTGAAGCTGCTGAAAAAGGCAAAGCCTATAGCCAAAAACTGCTAGATAAAAAAGTATCTCAAGGCCGTTTAAGTGCAGAAAAATGTGATCAAGTTTTAGGACTGATTCATGCCACTGCAGATGCTGCCGACTTACAAGGCTGCGACTTGATCATTGAAGCGGTATTTGAAAATGTCGAACTCAAAGCCAAAGTGACACAAGAAGCAGAAGCCTATTTGGCAGATGGCGGTATTTTTGCATCCAACACCTCAACCTTGCCGATTTCAGGCTTGGCCAATGCATCTCAAGATCAAGCTAAATTTATCGGTCTACATTTCTTTAGTCCTGTCGACAAAATGCAATTAGTGGAAATTATTAAAGGTAAAAACACTTCGGCTGAAACTTTGGCTAAAGCCTTTGACTTTGTGCAGCAAATTGGCAAAACGCCAATTGTAGTGAATGACAACCGTGGCTTCTTTACCAGCCGTGTCTTTGGCACCTTTGTGCAAGAAGGTTTACGTCTGCTGTCTGAAGGCGTACACCCTGCCCGCATTGAAATGGCTGCACTAAAAGCCGGCATGCCTGTAGGCCCATTGGCGATTCAAGATGAAGTGTCTTTAACACTCTCTGAACATGTCGCGGCCGAGACACGTAAAGCCTTGCAAGCTGAAGGCAAAGACCTGCCTCGCTCAGGAGTGGATGACGTGATTCAAACGATGATTCATGAGTTTGGCCGTAAAGGTAAAGCTGCCGGCGCAGGTTTTTATGAATATCCTGAAGGCGGTAAAAAGCACCTCTGGGAAGGCTTGAGTAAATGGCAGAAAGATAATGCTATTTCTGAACAGGAAATGATTGACCGCTTCCTATTTGTACAGTCGCTCGATACGCTACGCTGCCTAGAAGAAGGTGTTTTGGAATCGACTGTCGATGGCAATGTCGGTTCAATCTTCGGGATTGGTTTTGCCCCTTGGACAGGTGGTGCACTTCAATTTTTAAATCAATATGGTTTGGAAAAAGCGCTATTGCGTTCCAATACACTAGAAGCAAAATATGGCGAACGCTTCAAAGCACCGCAATTGCTGAAAGACAAAGTGGCGAAAGCTGAGCAGATTTAATTATTCATTTTGAGCATGCAAATTTTGCTGTTCAATCACATCAAAAGGAGCTTCGGCTCCTTTTAATTTTCCTTCGCATTCGCGTGTTTGCAAACAAGTCTAGATTTTACGCGAACTCTCATCTGTTTTATGTTATAAAGTAACAAGTTTTTTGATTTCTTTTTATCCGATTGAGTAGCTTGTTATGACAGATCATACTTCTCCTGAAAAATCACCGTGGGGCTGGAAAGCACTGATTATCTTCTGTATTTTAGGTGCGCTATTCATGGGTATTTTCTGGCTTGCTGTGACCAATGAACCAGACTATATGCCGAGCCAACAGAAAAAAGACAATACTCAACAGCATGCATTTAAAAATGCCCCTGTGATGTCAGAAGAAGCGTTGAAAAAGGCGCAAGCTGATCAAGCAGCTCGTGAAGCATCTGCACCGACTGCAGCAGACATGCATATGACCGAAGAACAACATGCACATATGGATGACATGAGCCCTGAACCTACTGCATCGAATGATCATGGTCACTAAGCTTTGACCCAATCTATGCAAATAAAAAACGCTTAAAATATTAAGCGTTTTTTATTTATAGCTGTCCAATTTTAAGTATTTAAGCCAAAGCCATATACATATCTTGATGCGGAATACCACAATCTAAATATTCATCACCTTCAACAACAAAACCCAACGCTGCATAAAAAGGGATAGCATGCACTTGTGAAGATAGTTTTAAATATTCACGTTGCTCTAATGTCGCTTGTTGAATGATGGCTTGCATCAAGATTTTACCAATCCCCTGACCGCGATGAGCCTTTAAAACAGCAACACGGCCTATACTGTTATTTTTCAACAAACGAGCAGTTGCAATAGCTTTCATCCCATCATGAACAATAAAATGCAGTGAAATCTCATCTTCTGCATCCCATTCATCTTCGGGCGATATCTGCTGTTCTAAAATAAAGACCTGTTCACGTATCGGCCGAGCTGCAGATGCCAGTTGCTCCCACGGACCGAATTGAATATTTAACTGCTGCATCCCGTCATCCTTTAGCATTTACAGCCAATATCTTGCTGGTCCCATTGATCATTTAACAATAATTCCAAGGAATGCTTTTGAATGCCATACATGTCTTTTAAAGCTTGAATCTGTACCAATACCGCTTGATCAGGCTCGACATAGTCTGCACGTTTGGTTGCCAAGATCATTTTATTTTTACTGGTATGCTCAAGTGCCACAAATTCAAAGACTTTGGTTTCATAACCATATGCTTTCAATAAAAGTGCACGAATCGTGTCAGTAAGCATCTCTGCTTGCTGGCCCGCATGAATGCCAAATTGCAACATCGGTGCAAGTACTTGCGGCGCTTTCAATTGCGGACGCAATTCTTTATGACAACACGGCGCACACATGATCATTTGCGCATTTAATCGAATGCCGGTATGAATCGCAAAGTCCGTTGCTACATCACAAGCGTGCAGTGCAATCATGACATCTAAGCGCTCAGGCGCATAGGTACGAACATCGCCTTGGAAAAAATCCAGTTGGCTGAAATTCGACTGCTGAGCAACGCTTTGGCAAAATTCCACCATTTTCGGATTTAGCTCAACCCCTGTCACTTTAGGCACTTGCTGGTGTTTTGCTAAATAATCATATAATGCAAAAGTCAGATAGCCTTTACCTGAACCAAAATCCACGACATGTAGAGATTGATCGGTCTCTTTGATCTGGCTTAAAGCGCCTGAAAAAATTTCTACAAATTTATTAATTTGTTTCCATTTACGTGCCATGCTCGGAATAATTTGTGCTTTTGCATCCGTAATACCGAGTGGCTGTAAGAAATAACTGTCTTGATCGACATAACGATGTTTCGCTCGATCATGTCCTTGCTGCTCCGTAGGATTTTTCCCTAAGGCTGCCTGCTTTTTGCTGATGCTTAGCATCGCTTTCTTTTTATTTTTTTTGAGCTGAATTTCTTCATCCAAGGTCATCAGGTTGGCTTGCTTACAACAACTCAATAAACTTTCGACTTGTTGATATGCAGCTGCCATTGGATAGTTTTTGGTGATGTCTTGGGTTCTATAACGATATAAACAACTAAGAAATGACTCACCTTGCAGCGAAATGACTCGCAAGGTCATTTTTTCTAATTGGTCTAATTCACCTTTATACTGACTCAAAATCATGCGATCAAAACGCTGTGTTTCAATGGCTTGCTGAAAGGCTGCTAAAAATTGCTGCTCTTGCGTAGAGGGAGAAGCCAAAGATGACATAATATAAACCTAGATAAATTTGCAAAACAATTTTAAATCTTCTTACACCAAAAGCAAAATTGAATTACTATACATGTGTATATTTAAATTATTATAAAAGATACGTTATGAATGCTCCCCATCTTTTAGCTTATGACCCAGCTGAAGAAAGACTGAATTTCTATACCCATGCTTTCGGTGCGGCTTTGTCTGCCATCGCAGGTATCCTACTGATTTTAAAAGGCTCCTACCTTCCAACTGGACAATGGCTTGCACTTTGGGTGTATGCATTCAGTATGCTGTTATTGTTTTCAGCATCGAGTCTATATCACTTCGCAGAGTCTCCTGAGCGCCGTGGTTGGTACAAAAAACTCGACCATACTGCAATCTATTATTTAATTGCAGGCACTTACACCCCGTTTCTGGCAATCGCACTGCCTACCGCAAAAGCGCATTATTTACTCATTGCACTGTGGGTCATTGCCGCAATTGGGACACTATTCAAATTAATTTTCATTCATCGTTTTCAAAAGATTTCGTTGATTGCCTATTTGGTGATGGGATGGCTTGCAGTACTGGTAATGGATGATATGCAACGCTTTTTATCTGATCAAGCTTTAACCTACCTGATCATTGGCGGGCTATCTTATACAATCGGTGCATTGTTTTATGCCTTAAAAAAGGTAAGATATACACACGCTATCTGGCATATTTTTGTATTGATAGGTGCAGGATCACATTTCCTGTCGATTTATCTCTACGTGATATAACCCACTGACACTGCATTCTTTAGTGACCCTAATTCCGCAGTTCGTAAGTTGGTATTTCGTATTTTTTTAAGAAATTACGCCTTTTTTAAAAAGATTACGCTTTTAAAACTAAGTTCAATTATTTTTAGTAAGTGTAAGGTCCACCATGGCGTCTTCAAGTGCTGCTGCCACTGAACAGCAACCAACAAATTCAAAATTCCGCGTACTTACAGCAAGTCTTGTAGGTACCACAATCGAGTTCTTCGATTTCTACATCTATGCAACTGCGGCTGTAATTATCTTCCCGCATCTGTTCTTCCCTGCAAGTACAGATCCAACAACCGCAACAATTCAATCTTTAGCAACGTTTGCGATTGCCTTTATTGCTCGCCCGATTGGCGCAGCATTCTTTGGCCATTTAGGTGACCGTATCGGTCGTAAAGCCACATTAGTTGCCGCTCTCCTCACCATGGGGATTTCGACAGTATGTATCGGCTTGCTTCCAACCTATGCTCAAATTGGTATCGCTGCTCCGCTCATGCTTGCACTTTGTCGCTTAGGTCAAGGTCTTGGTTTAGGTGGTGAATGGTCAGGTGCCGTGCTACTTGCAACTGAAAATGCGCCAGAAGGCAAACGTGCTTGGTATGGTATGTTCCCTCAATTGGGCGCGCCAATCGGCTTTATTCTTGCAACAGGCTCATTCTTGACCTTAGGTCACTTCATGTCTGAAGCTGAGTTTATGCAATGGGGTTGGCGTATTCCATTCATTGCAAGTGCGCTATTGGTTATTGTCGGTCTGTGGATTCGTCTAAAATTACATGAAACACCTGCGTTCCAAAAAGTTTTGGATAAGCAAAAAGAAGTTAACATTCCATTCAAAGAAGTGATCATCAAGCATTGGGGGATGTTAATTCTCGGTACGATTGCCGCGATTTGTACATTTGTAGTGTTCTACTTAACCACAGTATTCGCTTTACAATGGGGTACAACCCAGCTTGGTTACACACGTGAAGAATTTTTAAAACTTCAACTGGTTGCCACACTTTGTTTCGCTGCCTTCATTCCACTTTCTGCTGTATTTGCTGAAAAATTTGGTCGTAAAACGACTTCGATTGCGGTATGTGTTGTATCTGCATTGTTTGGCTTAGTCTTCTCAAGCATGCTTGAGTCTGGCAGTACTGCGATGGTGTTCTTATTCCTATGTATCGGTCTTGCGATCATGGGTTTAACCTATGGTCCAATTGGTACGGTATTGTCTGAAATCTTCCCAACGTCTGTACGTTACACAGGTTCAGCTTTAACCTTTAACATGGCTGGTATTTTTGGTGCATCTTTCGCGCCATTGATCGCAACTAAACTTGCAACTGGCTATGGTTTATATGCAGTAGGTTACTACCTAACTGCAGCATCAATCCTTTCATTGATCGCGTTCTTAATGATTCGCGAAACCAAAAATGATGATGTGAATAATCAGGTTTAATCTGCACATAATAAAAAAGCCAGCACATATTGCTGGCTTTTTTATGTCTCAAATTGAGTCAATGAACTGATGAATACTCTGTAGTTGACAGCATTTTAAATAATTAAATTCATGCATGCAGCTTAGATCCCACTGAGTAGCAATACACATCTTATGTTGCAAGACACGGTCATTCACTCAACTTCAAACTGCAAATGTCTGATGGCACGGTTCAATTTTATTAACAAAACAAGGTTTGTAGCTCTTCATCAAGAGGAACAATCACCAAAAATTTTATCAATCTTGAACGGTAGGATTTGATTAAACCAACTCGATAATATCAATGGTTGGTGGCACGAGAAAACGAAAAGGTACACCAACCATCCCCGTACCAACAGTGACAAAGACATCTGCATTATCATGCTGATATAGCCCTTTTTTGTGGCCTAAAATGGACACTTTTTTCATTACATAATCGGTCAACCATGGCAATTCCACTTGTCCACCATGTGTATGACCCGACAACATCAATGGTCGTCCCGGAAGTTTAGGTACCATATCGACGGTATCTGGATTATGCGACAAAATGATCCAAGGCTTATCTTGTGGCAATTCTGGCAAATAGCGCATATCGGCTTTACCTGCCCACAAATCCCCAACGCCTAATAAGCGAAACTCATTAAATTCCACCACTTGCCCTTCGATATCCACCACATGATTACTTTCTAATGCATGTTTTAACAGCGCTTGAATAGGCGGACCGGGATATTGCTCATCATGATTACCATTCACCGAATAAATTGGAGCAATAATTTTTTTCAGTACAGCCAATTCTTCAGCTAACTTATTTTCTGGCTCGTAAGTCCAATCCCCTGCAACCACGACCAAATCAGGATTTTGCGCATTGATTTTATCGACGATCATTTTTAACTGACGTTCATGACCTGAAAATAAACCAATGTGTAAATCACCAATTAAAGCAATGCGAACTGGCTTTAATAATTGTCGTGTTTCGTTTAATTGATATTGGCATTTTTTCACCTGAATCATGTGCGGCTCGATAAAGCGGGCATAGCATAAAAGCCCCGTAACAGCACCGACAAAAATCGCTTCATGTAGTGAATAATAGCCACTCCAGCCTGCATAAAAGCTAAAGAAGAATAAAGGAATAAGTAAATACGAGAGATAAAATGCCAACAAATGTACGAAGGCTTTAAACGGATGAATCGTTTCCGTGCGCGACTGACTTAACCAAGCTTGGGATATTGCCCAAACGCCCAGCACAGCCAACCCGATATAAAAATACATCACTACGGAATCTAATTCCCACATACATTTGCTCTACAATTTGCCTAACGAGAAAACTCGGTCACTATATTTATCTTTTCACAGCTGACACTTATACTCAAATCAAATTTTTTAGTATGTCTAACAGTATGAACTCAGCTACACCGAAACAGCAGAATTTGCCCTTCATACACAACCACACTAAGGCGGTTTTGCTGAGTTGTAGCCTTGTTTTGACTTTATCTGCATGTAGTACCTTGCCTAAACAGCAAACTCAACCTGTGGAATATGCCTTTAATACTCCCACTGACGATACTAGCCTTGCGAAAATTGTGCTGCCGCTACGTGAACAAAATCCTAATTTAACCGGTTACCACGTTCTGTATGACCCATTAGAAGCCTTAGCGGCTCGAATTGAGCTAATCAATAAGGCCGAAAAAAGTTTAGATTTACAATACTATATTTGGGATAACGACAAAATTGGTGCTTTGGCCCTACATGCCATGATCAAAGCTGCAGATCGTGGGGTGAAAATTCGTTTATTGGTCGATGACAATAATGCAAAAAAAATGGAAGGCATTTATATGGCACTCGACCAACATACCAATATTGATGTCAAACTGTATAACCCGTACCGCTTCCGACATTTCCGCCCTGTCGATATGGTGTTGGATCTAAAACGCATCAACCGTCGTATGCACAACAAAAGCTTTATTGCAGACAATCAAATCGCATTGATTGGTGGTCGCAATATGAGTAACCAATACTATAACGTCAGTGATAATTATCAATTTTCCGATGTCGACGTCATGTTGGTCGGTGCGGCATCCGATGAAATCATCCATTCTTTTGACGAATATTGGAATGATGATTATGCCTTTCCAGTACGTCAATTGGTCAATCCACGCCACTATAGTTTGCGCTTTGACAGTCTCAAACAACAACTCGATGACTATAACCAAGAAGCCACTGTGGTCAATTATTTGGACTTAGCTAACCGTTCACATGCCTTTGATGACTGGCTCAACAATAAAATCCAATTTGACTGGGTCAAAGCCGAAGTCGTCAAAGATTCCCCGAGCAAAATCAAATCTAAAGCCAAAAAAGAAGAGCACCTCAACTTTCAGCTCCTCAACCGTTTAGATAAACCTGAACAAAGTGTCGATATCGTTTCAGCCTACTTTGTCCCAGAAAAAAAAGGGGCTGAACGCCTAAAAAACCTCAGTGCCGATGGCGTAAAAGTCAGAGTCTTGACCAACTCATTCCAGGCCAATGACGTACCATTGGTTCATGCTTTTTATAGCAAATATCGTCAAGATCTCTTGGAACACGACGTTCAACTCTATGAATTTCTCTCTAGACCTGATGCAGAAAACCTCAACACCAATACCAAAGAGCTCGCTGAAAAAGCTAAAGTCAGTCTGAAGGGCTTAAGCCGTTCGAGCCTACATGCCAAACTGATGGCAATTGATGAAAAACAAGTTTTTATTGGTTCATTTAACTTTGACCCTCGCTCAGCATATTTAAATACTGAAATTGGGGTATTACTGAATAGCCCACGCTTAGCCAAAGCAGTCCACTACACCATGGATGAAAATTTGAGTAAATATGCCTATAAGTTAGTACTCAATGCAGACCAACAGATCAATTGGAAAATTAAGTTGTCAAATGGTCAAACGCGTATTTATCCACGTGAACCGAAAATCAAGTGGTGGCAAAAAGCAGGGGTGAAATTTATCTCTTGGTTGCCGCTCGAAGGCTTTATGTAAGGATTGTGCTGCAAAGGTATCCCCCTTGCAGCATGTATCATTAATTCATTATGCATCAACTGGAACTGGCGCTTTAAGGACTTTGGCTTGAAGTTCTGCCAATCCCTGATTCATTTTTTGCTGCACTTCTTGTGTCAGACTGTCAACAGTATGACCTGCCGAATCAATTGCGGGCAATGTCATCAGATGCGCTGTGACTTTCGGCATTTCTAAGACATTTTTGACATGTCGATCAAAGCTAATGTCTCCGACATAGGGCGCAATATTATCGAGTTCACCGTCCTGATTCACATAGCAAATTAAGCAAATTTGGACTGGACGTTCGGCTTCAATTGCCGCACCTAAAATACGACCATGAATTTTTTTAATTTTGCTGCCATCTGAAGTGGTGGCTTCTGGGAAAAAGAGTACCGGCGTATCTTGTTTTAAGAAGCCCGTAATTTGTTCTTTAATTTTAATTGAGTCGCCAGAACCACGCTTAATAAATAAGGTGCCACCGCCTTTCGCCAAATTACCCAGTACCGGCCATTTTTCAATTTCAGCTTTCGCCAAAAAGAAAACACGTGCGCCAGAACCCAAAACTGCCACATCTAACCATGAAATATGATTACTTACCCAAAGGGCTGGTTGACGTGGAATTTCGCCATGCACTTTGACTTCAAGATTAAATACTTTGCATAACTTGCGACAAAAATACTGCACATAGCGGGTATTTTGCGGGTTATTCGGGTCTTTATACAATTGATGACGATAAACCAAATAAAAACCCTGCGTCACGGCAACAGCTGCTGCACCGACTTTTTTACAATACAAATAAAATTTTGAAAACACATTAATTTGCGGTGTATTGACGATTTGAGGTTGATTCATAAACGGTTCACTAAAAGGACACGGTGCCACAATTTGGCGTAAATTTTCATCATCATATACCGAAGACAGTTTTTTTGCATTGATCATAAAAACCGAAGTCGAAGATAATATTTTCCCATTTTAATCGTTTTTAAAAATCAAATATGATTTTTATATCGGTTTTAAAGGTTATAAATTATGAATCACTCACATTCGGACCATCCCCCTATTTCTTCATGGCAAGCGTTTAAAGCCATTGCTTGTTTTTCATTGATATATGTGAGTGTGCTTTTCTTATTGGCGCTGAGCTTTCGAAGCTCTCTCTAATTGAATAGCACGACATACAGAACTTAGCCATTAATTCCTCACTTAGATTAACCCTCGCACTGCATTTTCGCCTAAAATGAATCTTTAAACAGGAGTGTGTGCTGAGTGGAAAATTTAAATCAACATCAAGCGAGCGGTGAACGCGTAATTTTAGTCAGTGTGGCAGTACAAATGCTTGCAGACCTTGATGCCGAAGAATTCCACTTACTTGCTCAATCTGCAGGTGCCAATATTCTGCAACATGTGCATGCACAGCGTATCAAGCCTGATGCCAAATTATTTATTGGCTCAGGGAAAGCTGAAGAAATTGCCGAAGTGGTTGCAGAGCATGAAGCCGAATTGGTCATCTTTGACCATGCCCTCACCCCTGCCCAAGCACGTAATCTTGAACGCATCATGCGTTGTCGTGTGGTCGATCGTACAGAATTAATTTTAGATATTTTTGCCCAACGCGCACGTACCTATGAAGGTAAGTTGCAAGTTGAATTGGCCCAATTACAACATATGGCTTCACGACTGATTCGTAGTCGTGGCGATCTCGATAGCCAAAAAGGTGGGATCGGCCTACGTGGACCGGGTGAAACGCTGCTGGAAACTGACCGTCGGCTACTCAAGCTCCGTATGGGACAACTCAAAGCGAAACTTGAGAAAGTCCGCCAAACACGTATGCAAGGTCGTGTGGCACGTCAAAAAGCTGCTGTTCCAACCGTGTCATTGGTGGGTTATACCAATGCTGGTAAATCGACCTTATTTAATAATTTAGCAAAAAGTGATGTCTATGCAGCAGACCAACTGTTTGCGACACTTGACCCAACTTTACGCCGTCTACATTGGGATGGCATCGGCAACTTAGTTCTCGCAGATACTGTAGGTTTTGTGCGTAATTTATCGCACTCACTGGTCGAGTCGTTTAAAGCCACCTTAGAAGAAACGTTGGAGGCGACCTTATTGTTACATGTCATTGACTCCAGCAGTCCGGACATGATGGAACAAATCGAGGCTGTCGAAAAAGTACTGAAAGAAATTGGTGTCGATGTTCCGATTCTGCGCGTTTATAACAAAATTGATGTCAGTGGCGAAGATCCTAAAATCATCTATGGCAAGCCACATCAGCCGGAACGTGTCTATGTCTCAGCACATAGTGGTAAAGGTCTTCCCTTATTACGCCAAGCGGTTCAAGAATGCTTAATGGGACAGATTCAAAGCTTTGAAGTCCGTCTAAAACCGGCTTATGGCAAATTAAGAACACAACTGTATGCGCTCAATGTGATCCAAAATGAAAGTTATGATGAACAAGGCAACTTAATTTTGCACGTCATCATTGCCCCGCATAAGTTAGAACAACTGATTAAACAGGCGCATTTACCCATCGAAGAAATCTTGGGAACGCGTGCGCAACAATTTCAACGTCCACTTGAAGAATTTGAAATTAAAGACTAAATCGGTTAAAACTTGATTAGTATAATTTTAACGAAAGACAAAAATGGACTGGATCAAGCGCATCGACTGGAAAGCCTGGATAGGCACCATTGCATTAATTATTATTTTCCGTGAAGGCGCGGTCTGGGTCATGAAGCAATTCAATCACCCAGAATTAGGCAATCTAGTCGGTTTGATTGCCCTCTTGATCGTGCTTTCATTTTGGAGAAAATTCAACAAAATTCCAGCCAGTTTGGTCGATACCAATAATAAAATCATGAAAGAAAGTGCCTTTGCCTTCTTACCCATTAGTGCAGGCTCATTGCTGATGATGATGCATTTAGGTGATGAAATTCCAATGTTTTTGATTGTTCTCTTTGTCAGCACCCTCATACCGCTGTGGGTCTACGCAAAAATGTCTAAGAAATGGCTATAGGAGAATCAACATGCTTTCAATCATCTCTGGATTCATCATTACCCTGATCGCCTATCTTGTCGCAAAACCTATTAATAAAAAATTACCGCAAATCCCCGTGATTGTGATTGGGATGTTTTTCGTCATTGGTATGCTCTATCTTTTTGGCATTTCCTATGAAAGTTATATGGCACAGGTCAATCCACTGTTCAATAACTTACTCGGCTATGTCACAGTGGCCTTGGCCATTCCTTTAGCAGCGATGCGCTACGATGACTTGCCTTTAAAAGCCGTGGGCGGGATTTTAGTCTTTGCCAGTATCAGTGCCGTTGCCCTCCCTATGGGGCTGGCTTATTTGCTGCATTTGTCAGATCCAACCATTATGGCTTTTGCTACACGGGCAGTGACCACCCCAATTGCCATCAACATTGCGACGCTGCTGCATTCCCCGATTCCTTTGGTGATTTTGATTGTGATTTTATCAGGGGTGATTGGCGCAGCATTTTCACCCATCATACTCAAAAATATTCATGATGAACGTGCATCAGGACTCGCCTTAGGACTTGCTGCACATGCGATTGGCACAGCTCAAGCTTGGCAGCGCGGCAGCATTGCTGGGCGCTATGCAGCATTTGGCATGGCGGTAAATGCAGTCTTCACAGCAATCTGGTTGCCAACTTTCATACTCTATCTACAAAATATGTGACTGAGCAATCACTTTTAAATGATTGTTTTGTATAAAAAATAAACTTAATATAAATTCAAGGGTACGCCACAACACATTGAACGATGTGCTGTGGATGTTACATTTTTGGTAAAGTCACTTTTGTGCAACATGTCAACTTTCCCGAATAAAATGTAAATATTTAGGCTTAGAGTAGTTGCTCTAAGTCCAAATATTACCTAGTATGATCAATAAACCCTCACAAAGTGTATTGATAAAGGATTATTAATATGATCGAAAAAAGTTTGAAATGGGCTGCATTATTTGGTGCTGTAGTCACAAGCTCTGCACTCTATGCTCAAGATCTTACAGGGACTTGGCAACAAATTGACGATAAAACCGGTTCGCCTAAAGCACTGATCGAAATTCGAAAAGATGCCAAAGACACCTATACCGGCAAAATTGTGAAAGTGACGCCACGTCCGGGTTATACACCAAAGGAAAAATGTGTGAATTGCCCTGCACCTTATACCAACCAGCCTATTTTAGGGATGGATGTATTTAAGGGGCTGAAACTTGAAAGTGAAAATACCTACTCTCAAGGAAAAATTATTGATCCTTTAGCAGGCAAAATTTACAGCTTAAAAGGCAAAATTTCTGCCAATGGTAAGCGCTTACATTTACGTGGATATCTGGGGATTTCCGCAATTGGTCGTACACAGACATGGATTCGCGCTGAATAAATTTTAAATTTATTCAGTAAATTGATTTGATATAGGTGAACCACCTACAGGGAATATCTGATGAAAAAATTAAAAGTGAGCCTCTTATTCTTAGCTGCTGTAATGAGTGGTTCAGCTTTTGCTCAAGATCTTTCAGGGACTTGGCAACAAATTGATGATAAAACAGGTTCACAAAAAGCCATTATTGAAATCCGTAAAGAAAGTAATGGCACATTCGTGGGTAAAATCATCAAAGTGACGCCGCGTCCGGGCTATACACCACGCGACACCTGCGTAAACTGCCCTGCACCCTACAAAAACAAGCCAATCTTAGGCCTTGATATCTTAACAGGTTTAAAACATATTGAAGGCACTAATAACTACGACAAAGGCCGTATTATTGACCCTCTTTCAGGCAAAGTTTACGACACAAAAATCCGTTTAAATGCCAGTGGGAAACGCCTAACTTTACGGGGTTATATGGGTGTTTCTGCACTTGGTCGTAGCCAAACTTGGATTCGCCAAGAGTAACCCCAAACAAGTAAAAAAACCGCCGACATGGCGGTTTTTCTTATTCCGAATATCATCAAATTATTTTTAAATTAAAGTTGACTATTCTCATAAACTTTCTAACATACGTGCTCATAAATCATGCTTCTCGGGGACAAGCGATCATGTTTAAAAAAATATTATTCAGCCTTTGCACATTCGGATTGATGAATGTTGCATTTGCAAATGACATTGCTGGCACATGGCAACAAATTGACGATAAAACAGGAGCTGCAAAAGCAATTATTTCGATTCACAAAGAATCAAATAATACCTATACCGGTAAAATTATTAAAATTACACCACGTCCGGGCTATACACCGCAAAAAAACTGTAATAAGTGCCCTGCGCCTTATACCAACCAACCGATTCTCGGCATGGAAATTGTTAAAGGTTTAAAGCAAATTAATAATACAAATAATTATGAAAAAGGTCGTATTATCGACCCTCTTTCTGGCAAAGTTTATGATGCTAAAGTCCGCTTAAACAGCACAGGAAAACGTATTTCGATCCGTGCAAGTATTGGCGTTTCAGTCTTGGGTCGTAACCAAACTTGGATTCGTTTAGACTAATCCACACACCAATAAAAAAGCCGCACGAATGCGGCTTTTTTATTTTTAAATACTTACATTACAGGATTATCGACCGCAAACATGCACTGATCTTCTAAACGATAGGCCATCAACTGATTGCCCCAAACACATCCGCCATCCACATTTTGGATTTTTGCTGAAATGCTTTTTCCTTGTAAAGCAGCCCAATGACCAAAAAGAATTTGATGGGTCTGAGCTGCTTGTGACTCAAACTCAAACCATGGCTTAAAACCCTTCGGCATAGGGTCATCGAGTGAATCTTTAAAACTGAACTCTAATCGACCTTCTGCATCGGTTAAGCGCATGCGGGTCAAATAGTTGGTAATACAGCGTAAGCGCGCATGACCAGACAAATCATCCGACCATAGGTTCGGCTCTTTACCGTACATCACTTGAAGAAACGCATCGACCACATCAAAGTCGTCATGACCAATCACCGCTTCCACTTCCTTTGCCAAGTCTGCGGTTTGCTGCGCAGTCCAATTCAAAGGAATACCCGCATGAGTCAAAATGGTTTGCTCATTCGGAAATAGACACAGCGGCTGCTTGCGTAACCAATCAATCAAATCATCACTTTCTAAAGCGTGAATCACATCATCGATATTGTCTTTAGGATTGATATCCTTAATACCGCGAGCGCATGCCAGCAAAGTCAGATCATGATTGCCCAGTACCGTCGCCGCAACTTCACTATCCACTAATTTTTTGATGAACCGCAAAGCGCCTACCGAGTTTTCACCCCGTGCGACGAGATCACCGGCAAACCATATAAAATCTTGGTCTGCATCAAACTTAATCTCTTTCAGTAAAGCTTTTAATGCTTCAAAACAGCCTTGAACATCACCAATGACATAGTTATAGCGAATATTGCGAGTCATAATTATTTAAGCCACCATTTGATCTGCTAATGCGACAAATTCTGCAAGTGTTAGGGTTTCTGGACGCGCCATTGGATCAACCCCTGCATTTTCAAAACCATCTTCAACCAACATGCCTTTTAAGCTGTTACGCAAGGTCTTGCGGCGCTGAGTAAAGACATGTGAAACTAAACGCGCAAGCGCTTTTTCATCTTTCGCCATAATCGGTTTAACGGCATAAGGCTCTAAACGGAATACCGCAGAGGTGACTTTTGGCGGCGGATTAAATGAGCCCGGTGGCACTTCAAATAAAAACGTCGGTTTGCAGAAATATTGAATCATCACCGATAAACGGCCGTATTCTTTAGTATTCGGTGAAGCGGTAATACGGTCCACGACTTCTTTTTGCAGCATGAAGTGCATGTCTTTGACTTTGTCGCCAAACTCCAAGAGATGAAACAGCAGCGGAGTCGAGATGTTATACGGCAAGTTACCAACCACACGCAGTGGACGGCCTTCGGCAAACAGCTCGGTAAAGTCATATTTCAGCGCGTCGGTTTCAACAATGGTCAAGCGCTCGGGATGCGGCACACGGCCCGGCAAACCTGCGGCTAAGTCACGGTCCAGCTCAACCACAGTTAGAGCATCACATTCACCAATTAAAGGCGATGTAAGCGCAGCAAGACCGGGACCAATTTCGACAATATTGTCACCAGTACGCGGATTTACCGAACGTACAATTTTGGCAATAACACGTTGATCATGTAAGAAATTCTGTCCAAACCGCTTACGCGTGTGATGCCCTTCATCTTTTGGGTTTAGGGCATTAATTTGATACATAAAATTCTCCGCATAGGTTTATTACAACGATTACTGACTTGATTCAAATTCACTCAAGCGAGCAAAAATTTCTTCGGACTTGGTCACATTATCCCGAGCCGCTTTAATTACACTGAGCAATGGCTCTCTTTGTTGCAACAAAGCCATTGTTTCAGATTTCATCATTTCTTCAGTTTCAGCTTGAATGGAGAGCAAACTTTCACGCATTTCAGCATTGTTTACGCGCTCTACACTCAGTTCGGGATTACCATTCAGTTGAGCCTTCAAATAAATATTGAAAGTTTCAAAATCTGCTAAAAAGTCATCTAAATCGTCTGGATGAATAGAATTCACATCAGTTAACTTCAGCAAAGAACTCAACATTCGTCCCGCAATATAGACTTGATTTTTGGCAATCATTGCTTGAATAGCTGAATTGTTTACTCTAGCCATCATATCAGCCAGAATGTTATATTCAGCTTGAATACCCGGAATGGTTTCACTTACAAGAAGTTGAGATTCATATAGCGCACTCAGGCTATTTTGATGCTGTACAAGCAGATCAATATTAGCATTGATTGCCTGTCCATCTTGAAGCATTTTATCAGCACCATCACGATTCGCATATTTTTTATGCACCGCAGTCAGCGCTTGATTAAATTTTTGCTGATTATGTTTAAAGCCATCCACGGCAGCCGGTGATGCAAAACGTATAAATCCTTCCGTCTGTTTTGGAATTTGCAGCGATAATACTTTTAATTCACAAGAATGATGATCTGTAGCGAGCGTTGAGCATGCTGACAGCATCAACGCTAACGCAATCCCAAAAAATGGGCGAATGATCGATTTCGCCCTAAGCATCTTGTTTTTTCCTGTTTTATTTTTGATAATTTTTTACTATTATTCATATAAAATTCAAACCTTTATTATTAAGTTTCGTTATTTTTCGCACGTGCTAATTCTAAAGCCAAATCAACCGCCACCTGTAAACTCGAACTTTTAGCAAGCCCGGTTCCAGCCAGTGACAGTGCTGTGCCGTGATCCACTGAAGTCCGAATAAATGGTAAGCCCAAAGTGATATTGATGGCTTCGCCAAAACCCTGCGACTTTAACACAGGCAAGCCCTGATCGTGATACATCGCCAAAACAGCATCTGCATCTTTTAAATTTTCAGGGGTAAATAAGGTATCGGCAGGTAAGCTCAGGCTCATATTCACCCCTTGAGCGCGATAACGCTCTAGCACCGGATTGATCACTTCAATCTCCTCCATGCCCAAATAGCCATCTTCACCCGCATGCGGATTTAAACCGCAGACTAAAATATGCGGATGATCTTTTTTAAATTTGGTTTTTAAGTCATGAATTAATATATCGATGACTTGATGCAAACGTTCTTGAGTAATGGCATCGGCTACATCACGAAGCGGTAAATGTGTAGTTGCCAATGAGACACGGAGCGTTTTGGTCGCAAGCATCATCACGACACGATCAACGCCTGCAAATTCTTGATAAAACTCCGTATGTCCGCTGAAATGGATACCGGCATCATTAATAATTGACTTTTGCACAGGTGCAGTTGCAACACCTACACTTTTGCCAGACATCGCATAATCTGCAGAACGACGTAATTGTTCCAACACATAGGCTGCATTATTCACATCTAACTGACCTGCGATGACAGGTTTAGTCACAGGCACATGTTCTACATAAAGCTGACCTAGAGCTGCCGAACCCTCCTGCCCAACATAGTCAATCAGTTCAACTTCGAGCTTTAACTGTTGAGCACGCTTGAGCAGCAAATCTTTATCAATAAGAACCACAAGTGGCCTTTCATCTATTCGATTGGCTAAGCTCAAACAAATATCAGGTCCGATACCTGCGGGTTCACCGCTCGTGATATATAAAGGCAGCATGGGTCTATCCTGTGTGTGCAATAGCATTATTATACTGTGTGATGCACATGACAGACCTAATTTTATTGACTAAAAATATCGGACTAAAACTCAAAAATAACCGCGTTGTGCGACATTGTATGGAATGAAATCGAAAGCAAAACCTGAAATGCCAATGATCCAAATCAGTGCAATAAGAATTACAATGCCGCGCTGAACGGTCGGTACATGCTGCGGGTAGTTCGTTATCAGCCAAAAAACATACCGCCCACAAGCAATAATCCAATCAACAGATAAACCAATAAATAACTAAGGAAAAATAAAGTGAGCATCATTAACAAAACGATGATTGCGCCATCCGCCCCATGCAAAGACACCAAATACAAAAAAGTTGGGCTTAAAATCAAGGTGCTACATAAGCCCATTAAATACCACCAATGTCGCCAAAATAAGGGGTCAGGTGTGGTTTTTAACAGATTAGAATTCGACATGATTTACATTCACCCGCATTTTTTATAATTTCTGGATTATCTACTGTTTATTGCTGAAGAAATATACTACAATACAGCGCTTGAAATTTTATATTTTCATTTGTGATTCTTCACGTATTCGTATAGAATCGCGTCTCCTTTTGTTTGGACAGCTTCCATAGTCCAAACCAACTATAATAGGTAGTGGTTTAATGAAAACTCTCAGCGCTAAGCCAGCTGAAGTTCAACACGACTGGTACGTTGTTGATGCTTCTGGCAAAACTTTAGGTCGCCTTGCGACTGAAATCGCTCGTCGTTTACGCGGTAAGCACAAAACTTCTTATACTCCTCACGTTGACACTGGTGACTACATCGTTGTTATCAATGCTGAGCAAGTTCAAGTGACTGGTAAAAAATCACTTGATAAGAAATATTATCGCCACACTGGTTTCCCTGGTGGTATTCGTGAAACTAATTTCGAAAAATTAGTTGCTCACAAACCAGAAGAAATCTTCGAACGTGCTGTAAAAGGCATGTTGCCAAAAGGTCCTCTTGGTTATGCAATGATCAAGAAAATGAAAGTGTACGCTGGTACTGAGCATCCACATACTGCTCAACAGCCACAAGTTTTGGACATCTAAGGGATACAGCACATGGCTACTAACTATGGTACAGGTCGCCGTAAGACCGCAACTGCACGTGTTTTCCTATCAGCTGGTACTGGTAAACTCGTAATCAACAACCGTTCTTTAGAACAATATTTCGGTCGTGAAACTGCTCGTATGGTTGTTAACCAACCACTTGAGCTTTTAGAAGCTACTGAGAAATATGACCTTTACATCACTGTTGCTGGTGGTGGTATCGGTGGTCAAGCAGGCGCTATCCGTCACGGTATTACTCGTGCATTGATCGCTTCTGACGAAACTCTTAAACCTGCTCTTCGTCAAGCTGGTTTCGTTACTCGTGATGCTCGTGAAGTTGAACGTAAGAAACTTGGTTTACGTAAAGCTCGTAAACGTCCTCAATTCTCTAAACGTTAATTCGTTTACCGAATCGGACAAAAAACCTTGGCTTATGCCAAGGTTTTTTTATATCTTGATTTTTATGAAGATGATGCAAATAGAATAACGAACCGATAAACCAAGAGACTCAAACTCGCAATTAAGCATATAACCGACAGTGTTAGTGTAATTGTACAGATGGTGATTTTGTTTTTTTGTTCAGGGCTATCATCCTCTGCTCCATAATCAGAGGCATAACCTCCAGCGAGTGCCGTATAAAAGCCAATGCCCATAAAAATAACCGCAGCGAAAAATAATAATTTTTGTACAAGTGCAATGGTCATCATGCGGTGATGATCAGGTAAATGAATGACATGACAATCTATCAGATAAAATAAACCAAAACTGGAATTTTCGTTGTAGCTGCATTGATATTGCTAAAGTCTCCGTGATTTTACTGTCTAATTTTAGTATCCTATCTTATTCATTTCTCATCGTCTCGGATTATGTCAGTCGAAAATGCACCTCTCCAAGGGATTACGCTTTACAGTCATGCGGATGACTTTCGCTCACACTGGGTACGCTATGTACTTGCAGAGAAGCAAATCAAACATAATTTAATTATTGCTGATGATGAAGACGAAGATCTTGCGAGTTTAAATCCCTACAATCAACTTCCGATGATGATTGAAAATGGCCTAAAACTCTATAACAGCAGTATTATTGCCGAATATCTGGATGACCGTTATCGTCAAAATAAACTGTATGCAGATGCACCTATGCCTCGTGCAGAGCAACGTCAATATGTATGGCGCTTCGAACAAGATTGGTTAAGACTGGCTGATATTATGCTTCGCCATCCCGATACCCTCGATGAAAAAGCCAAGCAAAACGCACAAAAACAATTACGTGATACACTCATTTCACTAACCCCCTTGTTTCAGCATTATCCTTATTTTATGTCTGAACAATTTAGCATGTTAGACTGTATGCTCGCGCCTATATTTCTGCGCCTAAAAGCCATGGGTATTGAGCTTCCCAAACAGCAATGCCGCCCTATATTTCTCTATTGCCAACGCATCTTTAGCCGTCCAGCATTTATCAAATCAATGACATTGCAGGAAAAAAATCGCTATAGCGAGCTTTTAGTAAAAAATTAATTTTCCATAAATATTCGAGTAAGCATTATGTCTGAACAGGAACTACAACTCACTCCAACACGTCCATACTTAACACGGGCACTTTATGAATGGATTTGTGAAAACCAACTTACCCCCTACCTACTTGTCGATGCGACACAGAATGGTACGATGGTGCCAGTTCAATATATTCAAGATGGCCAAATTGTCCTGAATATCGCACCTCATGCAACGCATGCGCTACACATGAGTAATGAGACGATTACTTTCTCTGCACGCTTTGGTGGCGTTTCGCAAAACCTCTATATCCCCTTTTCTGCTGTTCTAGGCATCTATGCACGTGAAAATGGTCAAGGCATGTTCTTCGATCCTCAAGAATATGAAGGTATTCAGAATGATCAAAATGCTTTAAAATCAAACGACCAAGAACAACAAGAGCAACCGAAGAAAAAACCGGGTTTAAGGTTGCTCGATTAAAGAATAAGGAAGCGAATAATGGCTTTTGATTTAGTACAATATTTTGTCGAACAAATAGAATCTCAAAAGCCTACGCTTTTAAGTCATTTAAATCGTGAAGAAAAACGACAACATTTACGTGAAATTAATGCTTTAACCTTAGGTGAATTGATTCATCAGCTCCGCAATAATGCTCAAAAGGTTTATCAAGAAATTACTCATCCTGATGAACTCTATATTCAAGAAGTTTCACGCCATCTGACCACCAATCCATCGAATGCATCAATATTAGAGCGCTCTGAACTTGAACACCTAACAACTGAAATTTTTCATTTACAATTAAATGAATTAAAGCAACTTCATGATACCGGCTCACACTCACCACAAAGCATTCAAGAATTACTCAACGGCCAAATTGAACACCTTTCTGGTCAAGCGGATGATTGGGTTTGGTCAACAAACAACCTAACAGAGCTCCTTGGTTCTAAACCAAATCTGCAAGAAGAGATATCATTAGAAGCATCAATGAAGGAGTTCAATCAAATGGTTAATCAACAACATACACAAGAAGACGTAACAACTGAAGTACAAGTACCGACTTGGTCAAAAATTGTAGAGCCAGTAGTTGCAGTGGTGATTCTATGGATTTTGGCATCTGCAGCATGTAATATTTTTGCTTAATTGACTTCATTTCTCTAAATCTATGACCTGCTTTTTAAGCAGGTTTTTTTTAATCGAATATTTAGGATATTGATATTTTAAATATAAAATTTACCCGATAAAGGTAGCCAAATAATGATCCCAGGCAGTATCGTGGACAACCTATCCCTCTAAATTCTTAAAATATTTCTGCTCAAAGGCTTCTGGGCTTAACCAACCATTTGCAGAGTGCCTTCTCACTCGATTGTAGTAAATCTCAATATAGTCAAACAAGACAACATTGGCTTCTTTTCGGGTCAAAAATACACTGCCATGTACCACATGACCTTTAAATGTGTGAAAGAAGCTTTCTGTTACTGCATTATCCCATGAGCAATATACTGCGCAAGGCCTCGTCTAGACATGCTTTGGATGCAGTTGTTCATCAATAATAGCGCTCTAAAATCACGACTACAGTGCTGTGAGCCTTGGTCAGAATGGACCATGATATTCGTTGGATACCCGCCCACAATTCAAATTATGCAGTCATTGGCTTATGTTAGCTTGGATGATTTCAGAAGAACGAACCATTCATGAAATTTTAAATAAACCCTTTTATCATCCAACTTTAGAAGAAGGGTTAAGAACTGCATTAAAGCATGCACGACGTCAGTTAAAATAATTTTATCGTTTTAGGTCGATTTATAGCGTTGGATTTCCAACGCTTTATTTTCGCCCCCTTTTATCTTTTTTCCACGCATAAAAAAACACCCCCTGAGATATCAGGGGGTGTTTCGAATAATGAGCTGGCGATGACTTACTCTCACATGGGTAACCCCACACTACCATCAGCGCTAAGAGGTTTCACTTCTGAGTTCGGGAAGG